>JBJSWM010000995.1:0-2355 GCA_046085865.1 Pirellulaceae bacterium | reverse complement strand
CCCACCTGCGAAGCAGTCGCAGCGCCTTCCTCCACGGCAGCTCGTACGCTGCCAACGTCTCCGCTGACGATCGTCATCACATAGGCGCCCCCGATATCGACTCGCTTGACGATCTCGACATTGGCCGCCTTGGCCATCGCGTCAGTTGCTTCGATCAAAGCCAGAAGCCCTTTGGTTTCCACCAGTCCAATTGCGTGTTGCATCGCTCAGTAAATCCTGTCTAAAAAAATGGTTTGTCTTGGGATCGGAATCGGTCGAGTCGGGGGGATCCGTGCTGGGTAGAAGCCGGCAGTCGGCGGGAGCTACCTTGCGGATCCGCAGGCTGGGACGACCTGGCCCTGCCGGTTGGAGACACGATCTTTATTTGACCGAGCCAGAGTTGCCGCCCACCTTGAGGACCTTGGCGAGGTCTTCATGCGGACGAGCGATCACCTGGACGCTCACCACTTCGCCGATACGGCCTGCGGCGGCCGCCCCAGCGTCGGTGGCTGCCTTGACGGCCGCGACGTCGCCAGTGACAAACGCCGAAACCAATCCGCTGCCAACCTTATCCCATCCCAGAAACTGCACGTTGGCAGCCTTCATCATCGCATCGGTCGCCTCGACCAGGGCGATAAAGCCCTTCGTCTCGATCATGCCCAATGCTTCCTGGCCCTTCGATATCGCCATCTTCTTGTCGCTCCTGTGAAAAAAAATCTACGTTTCCGTCTTCGCCTCGGACCCCTTCGAGGCAGGTTGGGTGAGCCGAAAGCTACCCGGGGTCAGTGAACTATTTGGAATGGCAGCCACACGCCTTACCCTGTGGCCGCAGCTCGACTTTCGTCGCCTGATCCAGCCCACAGGCGTTGCCCTCGTCGGTATCGATATGGACCTCCAATTTGGCCGCCGCGTCGGCGCGCACCAAAAGGTCCTGAAACGTGACAGAGCACTGCGGGGACTCCACCAGCAGTTCCATGAAGTCCCCGTTCTGGACTCCATACCACTGCGCTTCCTGATGCGACATATGGACATGCCGCGCCGCTCGAATAACCCCCTCGGTCAGCTCCACCGCACCGGCTGGCCCCACTAGCACGCAGCCAGGTGTTCCTGCGATGTCACCGCTGTGCCGCACCGGGGCATCGATTCCCAGGGAGATCGAGTCGGTGTAGGCGAGTTCCACCTGACTGGCCTTTCGGGTCGGACCCAGAACACGGACATTGGGAAGCATTCGTCGGCGTGGACCGACGATCATCACCGTCTCCTCTGCCGCATAGAAGCCGTCTTGATAGAGTGACTTTCCGGGAGTCAACTTGCGGCCAGGTCCAAACAGCTTCTCGACATGCTCATCCGTCAAATGCACATGCCTAGCAGAAATGCTGACTAGAAGCTTGGGCACCGCAGTCGAACCGAGACTAGGTGCCTTCGCAGGGTCGACCTGAGACGTCACCGGTGAAGCTGCCGACTGCATCGCCAACCGCTCGACAGCCAGACGCACCAATTGCTCCACTCGATCGCGATCGATCGAAGATATCGACGACATAGGGTGAACTCCTCATCTATCCTGGATGCTCATCCAGTTGGCTTGCTGGCGTCGCTCCAACGGGTGGAGATCGCCTGGTGATCGGTCAGGGGGATGGTTCGCAAGGGGTGGCTAGACCTGCTGAGGGTCCACCGCGCCGCGTCAGGTTTGATTCGGTTTTGACAATCGCTGGATCGTCCGCCGACTCGCGAATCGGCTCCTCCGAACGCTCCGGCTCCTCCAGTTCGGCAAGGAAAAGCTGCGTCCCAAGATCCCTTAGACGCTGCTGCCACGGGAGATCCAGTTGGCTGTCGACCACGACAGTATGAATGGCCTCCAGGGGACAAAGCCTGGCCAAGCTGGAGCGACCGAACTTGCTGCTGTCGGTGACGACCATCGTTCGATCGGCACACTGCATCATCGCTCGTTCGGCCTCTACCAGCAGCAAGTTGCTGTTGTAGTAACCGCGCTGGTTGGCTCCCGCGATGCTGATGACCGCCGTCTGAACGTTGACCCCCTCCAGCATTTGCTGGGTGTAAGGGCCCAGAGTGACTCCGGTGCGCGGATGGACATAGCCACCCAGAAACACCAGATCGATCGAATCGCTGGAGGCGAACAGCTGGGCGACGGGAAGGGAGTTGGTAACCACCTGAAGCGGACGGCCGACCAGCTGACGCGCCAGTTCGTACGTGGTGCTGCCACCATCCAAAAGCACTGTGTCGTGGTCCTCGATCAACCGACTGGCCGCTGCGGCCACCGCTCGCTTCCAATCCCACCGCGACGTGCGGCGGTGTTCGAACAGCCGCAGCGACGCACTGGGACCGGTGAAGAAAACTCCTCCATGCGTCCGCCGAACC
>JBJSWM010000994.1:0-15252 GCA_046085865.1 Pirellulaceae bacterium | reverse complement strand
CGATTGACTGACGCCCCCAAACCCGGTCGCGGCTTTGGGACGACTGCCCCCAGCAGCGTCGCCCGCAGTCGCTCCTGAACCACTGCGTCTTGTCACCTCCAACCTGCGATCCAACGGATCGCCAATTCCACCACCCGCATTGGACCGCCTCGTCGCCGTTTCGCTCTTACTGCTTCGCTCTTCAGCCACCGGACTGGCCTTCAATATCCTGTCGAGACGGCTGGACATCGCTGGGCTGGCCTGCTGCTCAGAGTCCGCCAGTTGCTTCAACCCCAACTCCGATGAGGCTCGGCGATCGACCTGCCTGCCCCGTTCCCCACCCATCGCTTCGGGAATCCACTGCCGCTCCAACGCCTCCTCCATCTCTTTGGCCTGCACCCGGTCGCTCCCCCAAGACCGCTCAGCAGTCGGCTGTCGCATGGGGCGATCCAGATCGAATCGCTTCTGCTGCCCCTCACGATCGATCGGCGTTGGCCGATCCTCAGGCAGCTTGGGGATGTCGATCGATCTCGTAGCCAAATTCTCCTTATCCATCTGCACTGCAGGCTCCAACGACGGCGCTGCCTGGCTCATCAACTCCTTCGAATCCAACTTCCCTCGATCCAATTCGGTCGCCTGGGGCTGCATCTGGAGTGGATCGAGTTGATCACTGGGGGAGGGGAGGTCGCCTGGGTCGAAGGAAAAGGAATCATTGAACTTAGGTTCCCGAGCTTCTTCCGCACGATCGAGGATCGAACGGCGGGAAGCCTGCTCCGCTTCAACCACCGGTTGCGGCAAGTCGAGCGATGCGATGGCCTGCAACCGCGCCATCCGCTCCACCTCCTCCAGACGCTGTGCTTGACGATCGGCCTGATCGTTCACTACCTGAGGCTCGCGAACGCCTCCAGCAGAATTTCCTGATCGATCGAACGGACTAGCCAGAGAAGATCGATTGTTCGTTGGCGACGCTTCCGATGCCAGACGTTCCAACCCTTCTGCTTCGGTACGCGGACCAGCCATGCCCGCCTGCGACTCTTCGATCGCCTCATTCAAGCGCTGCTCCAGCCGCTCTTCCTGATCGGCATCCATCTCGTGCTGCAACCCGGCTGGCGACAGCTCTTCGGGCAAATACTCGACCGCTAGTGCATGCTCCGTCGCAACCGAGATCGCCTCCCTTCCACCTGCCTCCTGACGGAGAGCCGGCAGCAGCACCCATTCAATCGCTCCGAAAACCATCCCCAAATGCAATGCGACGCTCAGAAGGAATGCGACAACCATGGTTCGCTGGGCTTGGCTTCGCGACATCTGTCGCACCAGCCCCCCACCCAACCATGCGGCCAGCGGTAGCAGCACCGACCAGACCCACGCGTTGGCCCACCATCGGGAATCGTCGAATCGCAAAGCCCGGAAGATGACCGCCCCCAACATGACGGTGATCAGGATCAGGGAAGCGTCAACAGCCCACCAACCGCAACTGGAATCAGAGGCAAGTGACAGCCTCCTTCTTTCTTCCCTTCCCCTTCGCTCGCTCATGGCTTGCGATCCATCGGGGCAGTGGTGATTCGGTATTTGGTCAAACCGTGCTTTTGACACTGGTCCATGACACGCACGACCGAGTCGACTGGAGCGCGGCGATCGGCTCGCATCGTCACCATCGGCTGCTCCATTTTCTCTGCACCGTATCGCGCCAACAGAAGTCCCAGCGTGGGTTCGTCCAGAGACTTTCCTTGAACATGGTAGCCACCTGCCTGATCGATGGAGACGACCAGTTCTTCCGGCTTGCTGGCCAATGGCTTTGCGCTGCTGGCCGCCGGCAACTCAACCGGAAAAGCCCGGTCTTCCTGAGCAAATCTCGACGCGACCAGGAAGAAAACCAGGAGCAAAAAGACGACATCGATCAGCGGCGTCAAGCTGAGCGATTCCAATGCTTTTCCACGCTGCAGACGAACGGCCATCCTAGTCAGCCTCCCGATGGAACGCGACGAACCACCGCGCCGCTGGTGGGCAGCACCTTGGCTGTCGCGGAATCCTCCACCCCGTCACTCGACTCCTGGTAAGCTCGCACATGCCCCCCTAGATCCCGCGCGACCAATTCCTCCCCCGCGATCTCATAGCGCGTCCGCCCCTCAAATCGCTCAATCTTCATCGCGATGGTGGCAATCAACTCCTCCAACTGCCGAAAGGCTGCCGAAATTTTCCCTTCGAACAGGTGCGAAAGGATGGCAGCCGGCATGGCGACCATCAAACCGGCCAGTGTGGTCCCGAGGGCTTCATAAATTCCCTGCGCCAGAAATTCAGCGCGATTCTGGGTGCTGTCCAATTGGGTCGTGTGGTGGAAGGCATGGATCAATCCCCAAACTGTTCCCATCAATCCAAAGAGCGGCGCGATGCCGGCGGCCAAATTCAACCATCGAACCGGCGCATAGAGTCGATCGGCATGCCGCTGCATCGCATCCCGCGCCGCCTGACCCACCTCGTTCTGAGGTCGTCCGATCTTCTCCAGCACCGTCTGCAACACATCCGATCCGACGGAGGGAAATTGCTGAGTGATCCGGTAGGCCTCACGTGGATTCCAACCTTCGGGATCCCTCGCCATATCCCTAAGTCCACGCGACAGGCCTCTGGGCACCACCTTGGATCGGCGCAAACTAATCGACCGCTCGATCGCAATCGCCACCACAACCAAGCTGGTCAGCCCGATGGGAAGCATGAACCAGCCACCGCGCTGCAGAAGGGTCAGCAGATCCAGCCCCCGTGTCGACTCGACGCTCAGGTCTGCCCCAGCTGGCTGGTCGGCAACGCTCTCCCCCTGCAGTCGCTCCAGCGCCTCCACGTCCGCCACCTCGGGAGGATCGGGGCTCGCCTGCTGTGCGTTTGTCAGGTCGCTTCCCGTGACGATGGTCGCCAAGATCAAGATCAGACAGGAGACACACTGTCTCCAGCATCGCAGTCGCCGGCGTTCTTCAAAGCCCAACCGTCCCCAACTCAGATGATGCATCGGTCACCTAGCCTCCCGACCTGTCTATCGATGAATCCGCGAAGCTCAGCAACACGGATCAGAGTCCGCGACCGCGAGGGCCCCCCTCCGCCAGAAGACCACCTGGGGCACGATCATCCTAGGTCTTTGGCACGCGCCAGACCAGAGGCTACGCCGAATCCAACAGCTAGGTCAGGGTAGAATCTTGCAGGTGCCCTTGCTGACGGATCCAGCCTTGGCGGCTATTTGGCTTGGGTGAGCGCATCCCAGCGCTGTTTGGCCTGAGCTGCGAATTCGTGCTTGGGATGCCGTTCGACGATGTACTTGTAGCTTTCGGCAGCCATTTCCCTTGCCTTTTGCTTCCCCTCATCGCTGGAGGCTGCGGCGATGGCTTCGGCGCACCGCCCGGCTTCAATGGCGCTGCGCGCTTGCCAATCGGAAATCGCGGCATCGGTGGAGTCGCCTCCGAAACCAAACATGACTCGCTGAAACTCTGGAATCGCCTTGGCGTATTCCTTCTGAGCGAAAAAGATCTCCCCCATCATGAACCGGGCGCGGGCCGCCGTTTCGTTCCGATACCTGCCCGCCACCTGACCATATGCCTGCAAGGCCTCGTCCGGTCGCCCCGTGTTCTGGTAGCAATAGCCCAGTTCATAAAGCAGCTCGGGAAGGAAAGGAGCTGCCCCTTCTCGCTGCTTGATCTCCTCCAACCACTCCTCCACTTCTTTCCACTGCTTCAGCTCCCTGGCCGTCTGAGCCCCCTGCAGGTAGACCAGCGTCCGGATCTGTTCGTCGATCGTTTCGGGCCGAACCGATCCTTCGATGGCACTTCGCGCCGCGCGGTAGAGCTTCCAGGCTTCTGGTGAGCGACCCGCCTTGGCCGCGCACTGCGCTTGCATGAAGAGCCCATCCACCTGCAAGTCACCTTGGGGAAACTGCATCACCTGCTCGCGAAACCATCGCTCGGATTCACTGAACTCTCCTTGTTTGAAGTAGGACCAACCTAGTTTGTGCAATGCCTTTTCCTGGAGCTGACTATCGCTGGTTCCCTTCCATGCGGCGGTGTAGGCGGTGATCGCCTTGCTGAATTGTTCCCGCGCGTACTCCGCTTGCCCGATATGGAAATTCGATTCCGCCGCAAACCCGCTCTCCGGAAATCGCTGTAGCAGCTCCCGGAAAGTCTCCATCGATCGATCGGTCTCCTGAAGATCTTTTTGCGTCCACGCCAGTTCGTAGAGCACTCGGTCCAGTGATGGGTACTGGGGATGGGCTTGCCGTAGTTCCAGCAGCACCTCCTGAGCCGGCTGAGGCTGACCGTCAGAAGCCAGCGTGAACCCCAGTTCCATCATCGCTTCGGCCTCTTTGGGATCTCCTTTGCGAACCTCCTTTGCCTGCTTCAAAGCTTCGATCGCCTCAGGCACGCGCCCCAGTTGCCTCAGACAGATCCCTCTGGCCATCTGCACATCCCCCTGGAGCGATTTGGATAGAGAGGGACTGCGAGCGACCGAATCCAGCAAACCGACTGCGACATCCAGCTTGCCTTGCTGCATCGCCAGCCCAGCCTGACCGTAGCGTGACAGATCGGCCAACTCCCCCTCCGGCTGCCTCTGCAGAAGCTTCTGGTAGAAATCGGCCGCGCGATCCCATTGCTGCTGTTCGGATGCTGCTCGCCCCAAACGCACCAGCGCCACCCCAAAATATCGGCTCGATGGGTACTGCTCGATCAATTGCTCCAGTGACCGCTGAGCCACTTCAGGCTGGCGAGCCTCGTCGGCTGCTTGGGATAACAGATACAGCCCCTTTTCCTGAAATGGCCCCGGCTGCTTCACCACCGGCTGCAAAACCGATAGCGATTCTTGACTGCGTCCCAACCGGCGAAGGCTGCTGGCGCGCCAGTACAGCAACTCCACACGCCCCGACTCATCCAGCCGATCCCCGGAGATCGACTGCAGGATTCCCAAGCTTTCTTCCCAACTCCCCTTCAGATTCAAGGCCCCCGCCAGACGCAGCTTCCAGCGATCGACCGACTCATTCTTCGGGTCTTTCTCAATCAAGGCTCGAAGCTGGCCGATCGCCTCGTCGGACTGACCTCCCTGCATCGCCGATTCGGAGCTGAGCAGCAGCACTTCGGAGGCCAGCGAATGGTCGGGATGCTGCGCCAGAAAGTTGTTGCAAAGCTCCTTGGATGCCTGGAGATCCCCCATCTGGAAGGCAGCTAGAGCCCCTTGGTAGAGCGCCTTGGGGCGCAGACCAGGATCCCCGCTGGCGACCACGGCTGCATAGAGTGTTCGAGCTTCCGCCCAACTTCCCGTCTGCTGCATCAGCGCGTCGGCCAGATCGATCTGCAGGGAGTTGTGAGCTGCCATCTCCTGGCTCCACGCCAGAGTCTCCCGAGCCAATCGCTCCGCTTGACCATACTGCTTCTGATTCATCTCCATCTGGATCAACCAATGAGCCGCCTCGGCTGCCAGTGCATCACGTCGCCCCACGAGAGCTTCCAGTCGCGGTTTGGACTGAACATCGCGCCCATCGCGAATCTCCAAAAGCGCCAGCGCCAATTGAGCCCTGGGTCCTTGGGTCGAATCGGGGAACTCCGTCAGCAATCGACGATACGCCTCCTCAGAAGCTTTCCATCGACCTGCCTTGCTAAGGCTGGCCCCCAGTCGGCTCAACGCTCGCTCACGCAGCGGCCCCTCCGCTTCCGACACCAGTCGCTCAAACACCACCGATGCTTCGGCAAAGCGGCCGTTGCGAAAGTCGATCTCGGCCTGGCGAAACTGCGCCTCCGGAACCAAAGGGTGCTTGGGATAGCGTGTCAGGAAATCGCGATAGCCCTGCATCGCCACCGGATCTCGCCCCGCCTGATCGTCCAGCGAAGCCATCGCGAAAAGAACCTCTGGCCTTAGTGGCGATTGCTCCCATCGCTTGACAAGAAGAAACTCGCGATACCTCTTGGCTGCCTCCTCTTTCTGCTCCATCCGCACCAAGCAGTCGGCGGCATAGTAGGCGGCTCGATCGGCATAAGCCCCATCGGGAAACTCCTTGCCGATACGCTGGAAGGCATCCAGTGCCAACGCGTAGGAATCTTTGCGGTCCGCTTCCGGCTGGCTAGCGGCCGATCCCGGCTTGACCTGCGCCCCCTTCCAATAACTCCAGCCCAAATGGACCAGCGCTTCCTCTCTCAATTCGGGCGCCCCCTTGGGCAACGATTCGGTTAGTAGCTTGGAGGCCTGATCCAATCGAGGTGGATCGACTCTCAAATAACAGATCGCCAGATAATGCTGAATCTTCGGGACCAAAGGATCGTTCGGAAATTCCTTAAGCAACGACTCCCATTCGACGATCGCCAAATCGAACGCCGAGTTGTTCTGATAGCTTGCCGCATCGGCATAGCGACGCACCAGATCGGTGCTTGAAGCGGTCGCACTCCCTGGCCCTCCCGCCTCCTGGGCCACTCCCATCGAAGCGACCGGATCCATCGCGGTCGCCACCGCCAACGTCAGCAAGGCCAAGCCGATGCGAGGCATCCGCCGAAAGGCCATTAGACGGTTGTCGAGTCTCGCTGCGCCCATCGTCCGCCCCCAACTCTCTTAACGCCTCCGCGACAGACACGAAAAAATGCCTGCCAAACGCAAAACCACCGACGTTTTAAGCCACCGCACTGGCCAGCGCCTAGCTGGATTCGTTCTTTGCGTCGCAATTCCTATCTTCGGCACCTTTCCTAACAACGATTCAACCATCACAAAGCAAGTCTCCGCAACGCCCCAGCCCGCAAAATCCCCCCAAACCTCCAACTCTTCGCACGACTTGATCCCCAGGCCGTTTGCCTGCATTACATTAACGGGGAGTGCGCCTGACCTGTTTTTGTCTCCCGCTTCGTTCCATCGCTCCATGCAAAACATCCTCGTCACCGGCGGTAGCGGCTTCATCGGTTCCCACCTAGTCGATCGACTCCTTGGCTTGGGACATCAGGTCACTGTCATCGATGACCTCAGCACGGGTCGCGCGAAGAATCTCGCGCATCTAGCAGGCAATCGCCAACTGGAGGTGATCCACGCCGACCTGGCCGACCCCACCTTGGTGGCCGACCAAGTCGCTCGCGCGGACCAAGTTTTCCATTTGGCGGCCGCTGTGGGAGTCGCCCTGATCGCCAGCCATCCGATCCAGACGATCCATCGCAACATCTATCCGACCCAGTTGCTGCTAGAGGCGTTGGAGCTGCAGAGGAACCGAGGGAGGGAGATTCCGTTTTTCCTGGCCAGTACCAGCGAGGTCTATGGCAAGAACCCGAAACCGGTCTGGACCGAAGAAGATGACCTCGTATTCGGTGCCACCACGCGGCCGAGGTGGAGCTATGGCGCTAGCAAGGCAATCGACGAATTCCTGGCGCTGGCGCACCACCGGCAATGGGAATTGCCGGTGGTGATCGGCCGGTTCTTCAACGTTGTCGGCCCTCGCCAAACAGGGGCCTATGGGATGGTTTTGCCTCGCTTCGTGGAAGCCGCCATGAAGGACCAACCGCTGCTGGTCCATGACGATGGCCAGCAACAGCGATGCTTTGCCCATGTCGCCGATGTGATCGATGCCATCATCGAATTGATGCAGACACCCGCGGCCTATGGTCGCGTCTACAACATCGGCAGCGATCATCCCATTTCCATTGTCGACCTGGCCCAACGAGTTCTGGCGATCGTCAACCCCAAGGGCACGATCCAGTTCCAGTCCTACCGGGATGCCTATGACCCCGACTTCGAAGATGTGCGGCGACGCGTCCCCGACCTGACTCGACTCCGGTCCACCATCCAAGCCCGCCCCCGACATACCATCGAAGCCATCATCCAGGATGTCTTTCTGTCACTACAGGGTCAGTCCTCGCCTGGGAATCCCTGAACCGGCAGGAAATCTTCACCAAGGCCAGCATTTCAATTGCTGTTGGCAGACGGCCTGCGATTTGGTACTCCCCACGGAATGGAGGCAGGGCGGTCATTCTGCCGACTGCCCCAAGGCTCTTGGATTGGGACAAGCCTTTTTCCTTCGGCACGGGCTTCCTTCGGCATGGCTTCTTTCGGCACGGGAATCAGGCGATGGAATGGAATGCAGCAACTCTTCACCAAGCCTGCCCAAAGTGGCTCAAGCGAACCCCATGGTTGATCTGGTCGCTCCCCTGGATGCTATTGGTCGCATTGGGAGCTTGGTGGGCCTCCGGTAGCTTCTCGCCATCCTGGACGACCACCTCCCGGTGGGTACCTGTCGGTTCGGAAAACGTTTGGACACCCTCGCAGATACAAGGTATCGAAATCGCTCTGGCGGCCAGGGGCCTGAACGAATCTCGATGGGAACAGAAAAAGCTTCTGGTGCCGGTCGAAAAACGGCAGGCCTACGCCCAGGTCCTCGCCGACTCCAAGCCGTGGCTGGGAAATCTGGGAGAAGCGACCAGCCAGTCGAATGCCAACAACCCCTTCGAATCGCTCAGCGCTGCACGCGAACGACAGCGGCGAGCCAAACAGCAGGATATTGCGCGAGGCCTGTGTGAACTTCCCTTCGTCTCCATGGCCTGGGTCTGTCACGACGAACAAGCGACCGGGTCGCTCAAAGCCGGCAACGACCAATCGGCCAGCGTCTGGATTCGCCCCGAGGAAAAAACCAACCTCAGCGCCGAGATGAAGCTGGCGATCGCTCGACAAGTGCAGGCGAGTTTTGCAGGGCTGCCTCTGGATGCCATTTCGATTCTCGATCTGAGCAATGGAGAGTTGTTTCTGGCCAATCAATCCAATCCACCACGCCTCCAACTGGAAGAACGGATGAAGACGCAGGAGCGAGAGCTTCGCGAGAAGGCGGAGCGATTGATGGCGCCTTTGACACAGGCCTACGGGCCGATCCGGGTCGAACTGACGGTGGCGGCCGATGACGCACCGTTTGCCGACGATGCAAGGGAAGATCAATCGCCCGAGGCCGTCCGACCTGCCAAGCAGACGGTCGACCTGCCGAATCGAACGGTCGCTGAGACGAGGAACGCCCAGGAGCCGCTAAGCAAATCGCTGCAGCCACTCGCCAGTAGCGATTCTTTTCGCTACGCCTTTGTGGTCTCACTCCCCGAACTGCCAGCCAGAATTCCAGCCGTGGAAGGCTCTTCCATGTCTTCCCCAACGCCGGGGGAATCCATCGCCAATCCGCTTCATGCGAAAGTCCGATCGCTGCTGATGGGACTTTTCGACGAAGCCTCAACCCAACCGTCCAACATCCAGATCACCCTGGTTGAATACCCTCCCGTCCCTGCTTCGCCCCTGGATCTGGTCGCGGACGCGACGCCAACGAGGCGCGCAAATCGTCCATGGGAAGATTCCATCCCGCTGTGGCTTGCCATCGCCGTAGCCGCCGCCGGGTCGGGCTGGATGATCCGTCATTGGCTTGCTCCCTCCAACATCCAGCGGCTCCCTTCCATCCCGCGTCCCCTGGTGGAAGACACTTCGGCCGTCTCGGCAGTCCCGGCCGATTCCCCGACTGTCTCTCGCCGTATCGACGGCCGATTCGAAGAGGACGCCAAGGAATCACCCAACCTGTCGCTTCTCGATTGGGCCAGCCAGAACCCCCAGTTGGCAGCAAGTTCCATGGAAGAGTGGCTTCGCAGAGCTGCCTGAAGAACCGGTCGCGACCCTGCCATGTTGAGCTCCGGTCCCCAGCTTGGTAATCCACCTGGACCTGTCCCCCGCGACTCGCTAAAGTCCGCTCCACTGGATCCGGGGCGGCTTCCGCCCTCCGTCGATCCGCTCGACTAATCCCTTGGCGATAGAAGCGGCCGAGAATGGAATGAACCAGCAGACGTTACGCCAAGCTGCGATCGCCCTTGGGGCTCTCGATCCTCAGGCAGCTCGCAAGCTGCTCCACACACTCCCATCCGATCTGGCCAGGACTATCCGGCGCGAGTTGGCGCATCTTGGCCCTGTGAGTCCTCAGGAGCGATTGGAAGCGATGGAGGCATGGCGAGCCTTTACGCCGCTGGCCGATTCGTCCGTACCCGAGTCGAACGGCGATGAGTTTCCATCACCCCCGACACCACAGACTAGCCCCTCAGTCGCTCCCTTGATCCACGAACCATTGTCTCCTGGTCCGATCCCGCCCACTCTCTCCGAAGAGCGCCAACCGGCGGAACCACCCCAGCTTGCCTCGGACCATTTTCGATGGAAGGAAGAGGATCTCCCCTGGCTGGCCAAACAATTGACCGAGCAACCTCCTTGGATCGTTTCAGCGATCATGCGGCTGCTTCCGGCCAACATAAGCGGCTACTTGCTGCACAGCTTCCCCAGGAACTTGTGGTCGAGGCATTGGAGCGATTGCCTCATTCCGATCTGCCGCATCCAGACGCTGCTCGCTTGCTCGCCAACGCACTACGTCCCTTGGAAACCACTCCTCAGCCGCTTTCCGATCGGTCGGTCGTGGCCCTACCTGAATCGACCGAAGCGATGGGATCGCACCCGGTGGCGACAAGCACTCGCCTTCCTGCACCTGGGGATCTGTGCTTCCGGCAGCTTTTGGCGTTCGCGACACCCGAAATCAAGCAATCGATGGCAGCGGTATCGCGGCATGCGGGATCGGATGCAGCTACTGATCCTCCGATGTCGGTTTTTCCGGAACGAACGACCATCCCCTTCCAGCCACCGCCAGGCAAACTGCCAAGCATACTGCCAGGCAATAGGAACCCCGGCTCGCCATCCAGACAACCAGGCGCTGGCGATGGCCCCCTCGGCTTGGATTCCACCCCCATGCCGCTCACCGAACTGCTATCGCTTTCCGATCCCGACCTATTCCAAGTGATCCAGGCCAGTCAGCCTCAAGACATTTTGACGATCCTGCAGGACACCGATTCACCGCTGGCTCCTCGGATCCGCAGCTTCCTCCGTCGAAAAGATGGAAAGAGGGTGGAACGGTACCTGAAGAGTGTTCCCCAGCACGAACGGAAACCAGACCCCCAAAGCCTCCACCGCATCGGCCAAGTCGCACAACGCCTCTTGGAACAGGGTCAAATCGCTACCTGGATTCATCAATCGCTTTCCACAGGATGATCCACTCGGACCACCCTCGATTGCCCTCCGCTGGCGCTGGCTCCCTTCGGCCCACATTCCCCTGCGAACCTATCGATCATGCCGATCCTCTTCAAACGAAACACCAACCGCCCCGCGCCCCAGGTGACTCCCGTTACCGAAGCGGCCACCGCGATTGGATCGGAAGCCGCTCAGCACGCCTCCTCGGATCAGGTACACCCAGCGGATAACGAACCTCTGGTGCAGTGGGACGATATGCTGGAAGCCACCCAGCGAACGATCGCCGAGGCACAGCGGCGGGCCGAACAGATTCTTGCAGAGGCGCACAGCGAAGCGCAAGCTATTCGCGATACCGCCCTTCGCGATGCCATGGCGGAGGCGGGAGAGACGATCGATCGGCGCGTGGCCGACCAACTGGAACAGCTCCAGCAGCAACAACAGCAGGCGGTCGCCCACTCGCTGAACCAACTCCACAGCGAGTGCCATCGAGCGGTCTTGGAGTGGGCCGAAGCGTGGACGCGACATACCGCCGATTTGGCGATCGCTATCACCGAGAAATTCGTCCCCCTGCGGCTGAAAGAAGACCCGGCGTTGATGAGAGCCTGGCTGGCAACAGCGATGCGGCAGCTGCCACAAGAAGCGGTGGTCGAAATCCACGTTCACCCAGATCTTCTGTCGCAGCTTCCCGTGGAGGCAGAAGGGCAGGGGAGTCCTTCATGGCCTCGCGTTGCACGCTGGATTGCCGATCCCCAAATCGCCCCGACCGAGGCGGTGTTAGAGCATTCGAAGGGCAAGATCGACTTGCGATGGGATTCGATCCTTCGGCAAATGAAGGATACGCTGAGATGACCGATCCGCTTGCCGCCCAGCCGCCCAGCCCTTCGCTCTCCCAGCAGCTACACCGAATGCTGGAGCATCCTGTTCGCCTGTGTGAGCAAGCTGGATCTCTGGATCCCTGGGTGGTCCAGGGCACCATCGAAACGGTACGCGGCAATCTGCTGATCGCATCGGGATTCCCCGCCCCAATCGGTTCGGTCGGTCGAGTCGACCTGGGGCACGACCGGTGGCTAGAAGCGGAAGTGGTCGGCTTCCAACAAGATCAAACGCTGCTAAGCCCCTGCGAATCACCGTTGGGGATCCAGCCCGGTCAATCGGTGCACCCGTGGCGGTTCCAACCGACGGTCGATTTTTGCCCGTCCCTTTTGGGACGCATCATCGACCCCGCAGGTCGCCCCTTGGATGGCTTGCCGTCAGCGCCTCACACCACACCGGTCGCGATCGAAGCGCCCCCCGTGGCACCGATGCTTCGGCCCGTGATCGACCAACCCCTAGCGACCGGGATCCGCGCGATCGATACTCTGCAGACGATCGGAAGGGGGCAGCGAGTCGGGATTCTGGCAGGTGCTGGCGTCGGAAAGACGACGCTGCTGGGTATGCTGGCGCGCGGAGTCCAGGCCGATGTGGTGGTCATCGGACTGATCGGGGAACGAGGACGAGAAGTCAAAGAGTTCTTGCAGCAGGGTTTGGGGGTCCATTCCCAGCAACGGGTTGTCTCGGTTGTGGCGACCAGCGACCAGTCAGCCTGCCAGCGCGTGCGAGCTGCCAAGTCGGCCACTGCCATCGCAGAGCAGTATCGCGACCAGGGAAAGCATGTCCTGCTGTTGATCGATTCGCTGACTCGCCTGGCGATGGCGCAGCGGGAGATCGGATTGGCTGCTGGCGAGATTCCCATGGCGCGCGGTTACCCACCCAGCGTCTTGTCGATGCTGCCATCACTGCTGGAACGCGCTGGAACCAGCCCCCGTGGAACGATCACCGCCTTCTACACCGTCTTGATCGAGGGAGATGATCCCAACGAACCTCTCGCAGATCATCTTCGCAGCCTCCTCGATGGCGTCCTCCTGCTCGATCGTTCCCTCGCCGCTCGAGGTCACTTCCCGGCGATCGACCCGCTGAAAAGCCTCAGCCGCCTCATGGACTCCGTGGTCTCATCCGAACAACTGGCGATGGCTCAGCGACTCCGCGCCACCATCGCCCTCTACAAAGATCACGAAGACCTGATCCAGATGGGGGCCTACACACCTGGTACCCATCCCGCGCTCGATCTGGCCGTTCAAATGGAGCCCCTGTGGAATCGTTTCCTTCAACAAGGGCGAAACGAGTCGTTTTCGATGCAGGAGTCGTGGCAGCAACTCAAACAACTTGTCGAACCAATCGAACCACAAAACGGATCGAATACCGGCACCTCCGAAACTCGCACCGGATCGGCAACCCAGCAGGAGATTCGATGGAGCCGTCGACTGCCCCCGGCCGCATGGCCTGAGCTTACCGATCGCGAGGCGGCCTCATGAAGCGGATGCGCACTTGGCGACGACTGAAAATGCTTCGACGCGATCATGCTGCCTCAGACCTGACGCGGATCGTCCACCAGATCGATCACCAGCAGCAATGGCTGCTCCAGATCGAAACCGCGATGCAGCAATGGACCGACGCCGGCCAAGCCGATGCCACCCTGCCTACGCAGCATTCCCTCGCCTCCTCCGGAAATCACCCAGCAAGACAACTGGCCCTCGAATGGTGGCTGCAAGGTACCCGGAAGCTGCAGTACCTGGAGTCGCAGCATGCCGATGCGGCTCAGCAACTTCGAAATGCCCAGCGACAGGTCGATGCCGCTGAGCAAAAAATTCAGCAACTGGAACGGGAAGAACAAGCACAACAGGAATCCGTCCACCAGAGATCGGTAGAAGAACTGGTGCTGGCCCGACGCGTTCACAGCTCGTTCCATCGATGAATGATCCTGGAGCACTCCCCATCAGTTCATCTAGCCAGCAGTTCATCTAGCCAGCAGTTCATCTAGCCCGCCAGTTCATCCATCCAGGTGCTTGTGGAAGAACTCCAGCGTCCTCTTCCATGCCAACTCCGCGGAGGCCTTGTCGTACCGTGGCGTCGTGTCGTTGTGAAAGCCGTGGTTGGCCTTTGGATAGAAATGAGCGGTGTAGGCCACTTTGGCCTCCTGCAGCGCTTTCTCGTAGGCCGGCCAGCCCTCGTTGATCCGCTGATCCAGCTCGGCATAGTGCAGCAGCAGCGGCACTTTGATCTTGGCTGCATCGGCGACCGCCGCCTGCCTGCCATAAAAAGGAACCGCAGCCGCAATCACATCCGATGCCCGCACCGCCAGTTCGTTGGCGATGCCGCCGCCGTAACAGAATCCAACCACTCCCACCTTGCCGTTCGCGGCGGGGTGATCCCGCAGGACTTTCGCGGCTGCGAGAAAATCCTCTCGCATCTGATCGGGGTCCCGTTTGGCTTGCATCTGACGCCCCTCGTCGTCGGTGCCGGGATAGCCCCCCAGGGGCGAAAGAGCGTCAGGTGCAAGGGCGAGAAACCCGGCGACCGCTAGCCGCCTGGCGACATCTTCGATGTAAGGATTGAGCCCACGGTTTTCATGGACCACCAGAACCGCTGGATGCTTCTCCTTGTTGTCTGCTGGCCAAGCGATCAGCCCCGAAATCTTGCCGCCACCCTGCGGCGAATCGTAGTCGTAGCGCTGCGTCTTGATGCGCGGGTCATTGGCTGGTACTTGCTGAGCCCATGCGTAGTTGGGAGCCAAACGAGCCAGCACGGCTTCGGCAGCCACTCCGCCCGCGACCACCGTCGCGACGCGATTGAGAAAATCCCGCCGCTCGATCCGCCCGTGAGCGTAATCGTCATACCAGTCGAGAATCCTCTGATCAAATTGATCTGCTGTCTCCCGGTCCACTCGCCCCCCCTTCGACTCGTTCATCGTCTCTCCCTATTTTCCAGCAGTCGCGAATCGTACCCAGCCCATCGCCGAACCCAACCGTTCAACGGCGCGCCTCGGGGCGTTAACATAGCCGATCCATTCGGTCGACAGTAGCTGCCCATTCGGGCTAGAATCAGAGGATCGCTACGCTCCACACTAAGAAGTAAACCGCCTTGTCCAAGCCGTCAACAAAGCATCCGCAGGAAGCGATCGAACCAGAACTTTCAACTGGTGCTAGCCAACTGCTTGGGGCCCGTCCGAGCCGAAGGCGACGTGGCAGCCAGAAAGCAATCACGTGCCATCAAGGCTCTGCAAACTTCTTCTAGGAAATCCCACCCAAATGCATCCCGCGATCGAGTTCATCGTCCAATGCTTTGAGACCAAGGGAGATGGAGTCTACGGGGATGAGCAGGTCACGCAGCGGCAGCATGCGCTGCAGTCGGCCAAACTAGCCGTCGATCATCATGCCTGCG
>JBJSWM010000993.1:0-515 GCA_046085865.1 Pirellulaceae bacterium | reverse complement strand
CCCGCACCAATTACAATGTCGAACTTGAGCACTGGCTGTTCAAGCTGTGCGAAATGCAGGAATCGGATTTCGTTCAGATTCTCGATGCTTTTCAGGTGGATCGAGCCCAGTTGTTATCGGATTTGACACGTTTCCTGGACCGGCTCAAGACCGGCAACGCGAAGCCTCCTGCATTAAGCCCTGATGTAGTGAATCTGGCGAAGATGGCATGGTCGCTTGCGACGATCGACTACGGCGCAGGCCAGATACGGACCTCCCACCTTCTGGCTGCACTTCTCTCGGACGAACTTCTACGTCGCTCCGCCACAAACGCCAGCAGGGAATTCGAGAGGATGGAGATCGGAGCCCTGAGGAAGTCCCTACCCGAACTCTGCTCGGGAAGCGCCGAAGACCAGCAGTCGGTGGCTCTGGTAACCGGTTCCAAGGGGCCAGCCAGACCTGGAGCAAAGGGAGGCTCTGTCTCCGTCGCCACCCCGTCGCTCGATCAGTTCACCATCGACCTGACCGCTCGCGCC
>JBJSWM010000992.1:0-1133 GCA_046085865.1 Pirellulaceae bacterium | reverse complement strand
AATCCCACACCCCAAGCTTTCCCTTAAGGTCCCGAATCGCGATCGATCACTCCATCGGAATGTCGACCGTCCGTTCAAAGACCGCCGCCACCCCGCGCACGATCGTTGCCTGCGTCGGACGCTGCTGGGGATCGTCCCATGCGAGCGGTGTCTGGAAATACCAATCTGGCCCCAGCAACTGAACGCTCTGACGGGTGACTCCACCGGGATTGGAGGCGGTATGAGGAAGTTGCACTGCGGGGACGCCCACCTGTGGCGTCATCGCACTGACGACTCGATACCACCGATGCAGCTGGACCGTATTCAATTCATCGAGAATCGCATTGCCACTGTTGTCTGCAGTCCGCCAGCGGCGCGACAGCATCACCCAATCCCCGACCTTCACCGGCGTTGCGTAGGCGCTGTTCCAATACAGATCGACGGCAAAGCCGTTCTCCCCGCAATAGCTGTACTCATTGCTTAGTGGAACTGTAGGTCCCATGGCGGGTTTGGTTTGCCCTGTGACGAAATCGGGCTGGAGCACCCACGCTGCTTGTTCGGCGTTCGGCATGGCCCGAAAGTCAACACCGCTACCAGGCGCCTGAAAGCTACGATCGCGATTGGCAAAAAGAACGACCGACAATCGAAACTGGTTGTTGACGATGCTTCCCGCTTGCTCCAGCGGCGCCAAGGTGGCCAGCCACGAGATGCCTTGGGAACTGGCGACCTGCATCAGGTTTGCGCCCTGCGCCATGCCGCTTCCTTGAGTGAAGTAACCGCGAATCCCATTGAGACTGCGGTCGCCGCTGCTGAGTGGGTTTGTGACGTCATCGGTCGATGCAAAGAGGCTTTCGGCAAATCTCGCCCTCGCGGGAATGAAGGGCGCGAAGGGACTGGCGGCATAGGTGATCCGCGTCATGCGAGGTGGTGCCCCCGCGTCGACTTGAAGTGCAGTCGGGTGCTTGACGATTTCATTGGAACGGTCGACCTTAGCGTTCGCCACATTGACTCCATCAACCGGATTGAACCGCTCGTGGTAGTAAGGGAATCTCGTTCTTCTGTAGGGAAAATCCCCACTGCTGGCATTCTGGTTGATCGGTGCTGGTGGTGTGTTGGTAGTTGCGGGAGCAAACGGCTGGCCAGCCCAGAACAGC
>JBJSWM010000991.1:0-847 GCA_046085865.1 Pirellulaceae bacterium | reverse complement strand
TTCTTGCCCTCGATGCGGAAGCAATCAACTTTCTCGAGCTTGGCGTCGTCGATCCGCTCCGCCTCCGTGATGTTCGTCAATCGCCACCCCCCGACCTCTTTCGGGAGCAACATCGACGGCACCTTGTGCGCCGAGCCGCCGGATACGCCGGTGGCTGCCCCTAAGGCGAGTTCGAGCGATCCCGGGTTCTCGACTCCAGGCTTGACGTCCCACCACGTTTGGACCGCTTTGCCCTTACGCCAAACGATATAGCGGCGTGCTTGACCGCCCGTCTCTTTCTCTACGTACTCGAAGCGGAATCGGTCCGGACGAACGAACGCAGTCGTGAACGGCTTTTCCACTGTATGATTGCCATTTGCCCCGATGAACACCGTCGTGACAACACCTGTGTCTTGGTATGCTTTGCAGTTGGCGTACACCTTCGCCATAAGATCGAGAACATCTTGGGCCTTAAGCATCTGCAGATTCGTGTCTTGGGCACTCACCGGCATCACCACCGCTCCCGTGAAGAGGCAGCAGGCCACGGACATAATGATTGTGCATATCACTCGCATGAAAGTTTCTCCTTCTAAAGGCCGAACTCGTTTTCATACGAATCAGCCTAAACACTATGGACCGCACCAATGCAGCCTATCACTCAAGGTAACTTTCCACGAAACCCAAATAATATCAGATTCCCTTGAACATGCCAACTTTTGGATAAAGCGATCGCCTTCTTCGGTCTCGTCTCCCCGTTTCGCGTTTCAAAACATCACAGAGATAGTTCGCATCCAACACCCTCCACGGGTGTGGATCGGCGCCAGACCGGGGACATGCAAAACCCCAGTGATTTGGCGACTCGCGCGAC
>JBJSWM010000990.1:0-3812 GCA_046085865.1 Pirellulaceae bacterium | reverse complement strand
CCAGGAAATTGCTGACGACGAAATCGGGGAGAGTCAGAGGGATCGCGTCGGATGGGAATTGTCCATGATGCTGCAACCAAGCCAGCAGCGTGGTTGTCGAACCTGGCTGCAGTTCTCGCCCCAGCTGATTCCAGATCTCCTCCGACCATCTCCCTCGCAATTTCTCCAGCCAGCTTCCCGATGATGGCCAGCTTGCCGACGACGGCGAGTCCGATTTCAAGGATCGGCTATCTCGCCAAGACAAGTAGTTCGATCTGGGGCGACCCTTCTGGTCGGCGAGGATCAGGCCTCCCATCTGCCCGCAGATCAGCAGATGGCACGGGTCATTTGACAGGGACCAAAGTCCTTCCAGCGCCTGCTCGATGGCATTGAGGATTTCATGAGGATCCACTTCGACGATCTGTCGATCCTCGTGCTCAATCGGTGCTGGAAATCGGATCGAACGCTCTTCGAGGACGCCGGCGCCGAAAGGTTCCAGCACTGCGGCCTTGATGGAGGTGGTTCCGATATCCAGTCCGATCGCGCGCATCTATCGCGCCCCCTGTGGCTCTTCGATCACCGGGTTGGAAAGCGCTCCTATTCGCTCGATGTCGACCACCACCAGGTCCCCCGGTTGCAGATAAACGGGTGGTTTCCTGGCGGCTCCTACCCCATGCGGCGTACCGGTGAGGATGACGGTCCCTGGCGCTAGGCGAGTGCTGCCGCTGAGGAAAGCGATCAGCGACGGGACATCGAAGATCATGTCCTCGGTGGTCCAGTCCTGCATGACTTGCCCGTTGAGCGTCGTTCGGATGCGGAGGGCGTTGGGGTTGGGGATTTCGTCTCGCGTCACTAGGCAAGGCCCCAGCGGGCAGAAGGTGGCAAAGGTTTTTCCCCGGCACCATTGAGATCCACCCCATTGCATCTGCCAGTCGCGGGCGCTGACATCGTTGGCGCAGGTGTATCCCAGGACGTAGTCGAGAGCTTCTTCACGGGAAACGTTGTAACATTCCTTACCCAGCACCACGGCCAGTTCGCACTCGTAATCGACCTTGGTGCTACCTAGGTGTCTGGGAAGTGTGATCGGATCGTTTGGGTTTTGCACCGAGCCGCTGTTTTTCATGAAGACGACTGGATATTCCGGGATCGGCTGATTCCCCTCGGCGGCATGCTTTCGGTAATTCAGCCCGATGCAGAAAATGTCTCGCGGTTCCAAAGGAGCCAGCAGTTTGTCGATCGCTGCTGGTGCGCCGGTATCGATGCAGGTGCCAAAGGGATCGCCCGCCAGGAGGGTCGCATGACCATCGGCATGCAGATGCCCCCATTCGATGGAGCCATTGGCGTTAAGAAATCGCACGATCTTCATGGCATTACCTCGTCGATCAATATCTTGGTTTCAGAGTGAGAAAGTATCTGGAAGAGGGAGGTTCACTAGGTCGGCTGCCTCGGCGATCTTCGCGAGGACATCATCAGGAAGCGGGATTCCGTCCGATTCGGCGTGACGCATTTTCGTCCATTCGCGTTGGCCGGGGACCTGCAGTGGAGGGGCTCCTGGGCCCACAGGCGTGTTGGTGATTTCCTCGACCAGCTGCTTCAGACGCCGATCGAACTGCTGACGATCGGTGATGGCCGACACGTCGAGCAGGAAGATCGATGCATTGTGGGACGAAGGCTGCTCGGGGGGATCAAAAAGCCAGCTTCCGATCTGCCAGGTGAAACTGCCACCCGGCAGGACCCCAGCGAGGACTTCGCACCAAAGTCCCAGTCCGAATCCTTTATGTCCAGCCATGGGGGCAAGCGACGCGGATTGTGGATAGAGACTGGCATCGCTGGTTGGCTGGCCGTCTGGACCGATCAGCCAATGCTCCGGGATTGGCTCGCCTCGCTGCCTGGCTGCATACACCTTACCTCCCGCTACTGCGGCGGTTGCAATATCCAGCAGGATGGGATCGTCGTCGATGCGTGGAATTGCGTAGGCAAGCGGATTGCTTCCCAGTACGGCTCGGCAAGCTCCTGGGGCTGCAACGCTGGGGATGTCGTTGCCTAAAATCATTGCGATGAAGCCTTCCCTGGCGGCCTGCGCGGCGAAGAAGCCGGGGGCCCCCAGGTGTCCGGTGTGGATCAGGTGGACTTGGGCGATGCCCGACACTTTGGCTTTGTTTCTCGCGACTTGCAGGCCATGCCGGCAGCCCACCTGCCCTAGTCCATGGTCTCCATCGATCACCCCCCAGGCGACTCCCTCTCGAAGAATTCTAGGGGAGGCTGCAGGCCGGTAGCCTCCCGCCTTCAGCTTCTTCAGGTAGCCAACCAATAGCTTGGTACCGTGGGTTGAGATTCCCATCGCGTCGGTACAAACCAATGCCTCAGCGACCCCTTCAGCCTCCGCTAAGGGGACACCTACCCGCTGAAGAGAATGGACAACCCATTCCTGAAACGGCGCGATGGGAATGCAGCGATTCGGTGGTGGAGGTGGATTCATGGTCGGCGAGGGGAGAGGTTGAGCCGAAAGGTGGGCGGTGATGGCCTGGGGCGTTTGCTTCCTACGCGATCGGGATTCGAAAGCGGGTGATTCCATTGACACAGTCGCTCAGCAATCCACCCTGAATGGCCGTCAGCGCGTGTTGAGCGGCGCGGGTGCGCAGCCTCGCCACAGCGGTCGGACTGGCCGATGCGATATGCGAAGCGAGCAGAATTTGCGGCATCGTCCGCAGGGGACTGTCGCCGGGAATCGGCTCAGGATCGCAAACATCCAAAGCCGCTCCACCCAAATGCCCCAGCTTCAATGCCTCGATCAACGCTCCCGTCTCGATCAAGTCACCTCTGGCCAGATTGATGACCAGGGCTCCCTGCTTCATCGTTGCGATGGTGGAGCTATTGAGCAACCGACGGGTTTGATCGTTGGAGGGACAATGGAGGGTGACGGCATCGGAAGCTTTCAGTAGGTGCGGCAGGTCGGCCCATGTAGCATTGGCCGGTGGTTCCTGACCGGAAGCGAATGGGTCATGAATGAGAAGGTGACAACCGAAGGGGGCAAGTCGGCTAGCCACTGCGCGTCCAATTCGGCCGAACCCGACAATCCCCACCGTCATCTCTCGCAGCGATCGCATCGAATTCAACGGTACCGCAAGACCCCAATGACCATGCTGGATGTGCAGATGATTGGGGACGACTTGTCGAGTCAGCGCAAGGAGAAACGCCAAGGTGTGGTCGGCGACCTCGTCGATGCAGTAGTCGGGAACGTTGCAGACCGGGATGGCGCGTCGAGCGGCGGCGACTAGATCGACGTTATCGACGCCGATGCCATATCTTACGAGAACTCTCGCCTTCGGCATGGCGGCCATCATGGCGTCGGTGATTTTCGCAAACTGAACGATGACGGCGTCTGCTTGACTCAACATGCTGGACTGGGTTGCCGGATCTGCCCCCTGCAATGAATTCAGCTGAATCCCATGAGGTTCAAGAATCGATCGTTCCATCTGGAAATCGGGAAACGTTGCATCGGTGATGACGACCTGAAACATTGGGGCCGACTCCGGAGAGGCTGGTAGCGATGGAGGGAAGAAGGAGGATCGACCTCAAATCTAGCGTTTCGCGGTGGCTCCTCGCAATCGGTTCCGCTCTTGGCGAACCAAAGGAATAAAAAAACTCTCCAGTCAGTGACTGGAGAGTTCTTGCGATTCAATCATTTCGCGCTGGGGCGATAGCACCGCAGCGATTGAAAGCCGATCAGGTGCCTGGATTCACAGCAGGAGCTGCTGGGACGGCGGGAGCCGCAGGAACGGCTGGTACTGCCGGAACAGCGGGAGCCGCGGCTGGTGCCGCGGTAGGTGCAG
>JBJSWM010000989.1:0-614 GCA_046085865.1 Pirellulaceae bacterium | reverse complement strand
AGCCACCATCGCCAGATGGTGGATCGTTGTTGCAATCATCGCGGTGGCTACCCAGAGGCTGGCACCCTTTGCCTTCGCAAATACGACCGGTCACTCCGCCGTATCCAGGTAGGGATCCTGCCCCATCTCCCGCTGCACTTTGGTTCTCTCCCGCTCATGGTGCAGCAACGCCATACGATCGCGAAAATGCTTCCGCTCCACCTTTCGCTGCGCCTTGCGAAAGAGTGGTGCTAGATGATCAAAAGGCCCCGATTGGGTCGCTCCAAGCGATTTGAGCGACTGGGATTTCTGAGCCCCCAAGCCGGAGCGAAGGATGTCGTCATCCAGCGAAAGATATTGGCGATGGCTGCCTGGATCCCCCTGACGTCCGCATCGCCCAATGAGCTGTCGGTCGATCCGCGCGGCATCATGCAACTCCGTGCAGATCACCATCATGCCCCCCAACGCCTTGACGGACGACTCCAGTTTCACGTCGGTTCCGCGGCCTGCCATGTTGGTGGCGACAGTGACTCTCCCTTGCTTCCCCGCTTCCGCAACAATCTCTGCTTCCCGCTCGACTTCGTGTGCGTTGAGCACCTGGGGGATCATCCCACGCTGCTGAAGCATCGCGGCAA
>JBJSWM010000988.1:0-1152 GCA_046085865.1 Pirellulaceae bacterium | reverse complement strand
GGACGTTGGGGCGAACGTTGGGGACTACTCCGCTGCGATGTTGGAGTTTCTTCTCCACGAGGGAGTTGAAAGGCCGGTTCGGTGGATTGCTTTCGAGCCATTTCCGGAGACGGCGCAGACGCTGAAGGGACGACTGCGGCCCTGGCTGAGTCGGCGGGTGGCTGAGATCGAGGAGCTTGCCTTGTCCCATCAGTCGGGAGTCGGGCAGCTCCTGGTGCTGGGTGCCAACGAAGGGACCAATTCCTTAGTTGCGGTCGCCGACGGCACCGACCGTTCGGCTCATCGCGTTCCTTTGGAGACGCTAGATCGTTACTGCCAGGAACGGGGTATCGAAAAGATCGATTGGTTGAAGATCGATGCCGAAGGGCATGATGCAGCGATACTTGTGGGCGCCGACCGGATGTTCTCCAGCCAACGGATTGGTGCAGCGCAGTTTGAATACAATTGGCGGTGGATTGGTGATCGAAAGTTCCTTCGCGATGTATTCGACCTGGCGGAACGATGGGGCTATCGCGTCGGGAAAGTGACCTACCTTGGGTTGGAACTTTACGACGGCTGGCGTCCCGAACTGGAAACGTTTGTCGAGAATAATTTTCTGCTGATTCGCCCCGATCTCTTGCACAGGGTCAGGACGATTGCTCCCTGGTTCGCGCGGGGAACGGATCGCATGCGATCGAAAGTCGATTGATGGAATCGAGGACCGGACGGTTCCGTAAGGGGCACAGAGCGATGGTCCGAACTGCGAATTCCGCTGCCGAGCATCGGACGAAGGGGAGTCTCGGGGACCGCGTGACTCAGGGGGCGGTTGTTGGACTTGGGCTATCGCTGGTCAGCAAACTGTTGTCGCTGGCAGCTCAATGGATTAGCGCCTGGTACCTGATGCCTCAAGATTTTGGACAGGTATCGATCGTCCTGGCGATTTACTCGGCAGCGCAGCTGTTTCAAAGCGTCAGCGGTATCTATCTCCAACTGCTGCGTGGTAAAGGACGATTGCTTCGGGATGGAATCCAAGGGTTTTATCTCTCGTGTGTCCAGGGGTTGGTCCTCATGGTGGCCATGATGCTGGCAGCACCATGGATTGCAGATGCTTATGGCGAACCCAAACTGGCGCTGCTGCTGATGCTGCAGGCATTGACGTTGCCGCTCGATTCG
>JBJSWM010000987.1:0-1520 GCA_046085865.1 Pirellulaceae bacterium | reverse complement strand
TCTTCGTCGATGCAGGATCCGAGAGACTGCCCAGGTGGACGCCACCGCTGTAATCGGTGGCGATGAATCGCTGTTTGTCGGGCAGCAAGGCGATTTTCCATGCGCTGGAAGGTGTCTCCACCACCTGCTGAAGCGTTTGGGGTTCGTTGATGGAAGCTCGTTGGATCGAGCCAGCACGCAGCAACAGTCCAGTGGCGCTAGTGGCGACGACATCATCTGGGCCGGGCCCGACATCGATCGAGGTGATCCAAGGTCCACTTCCCAGCGGCTTGGACCCCTCCTGGGCCTTTGCGAAGGGGCTGGTTGCGATGGCGAGCGTGGAAAGAGCGACGATCACGAATCGATGCCAATAGAGCTTCATAGGTCACCTGACAGGATGGGTCATCGAAGGGAAAGGGTGGGGTAAACGGATGCGGTTACCGGTGAGTATAACCACTCGCGATGTTGAGGGCGAACCTGGAGACGAGAAGAACGACGTTCGCGATGGCGTCCGGATTCCTCGTAGCCTTCCCTTTGGCCGACGCCGCTAGGCGCTAGCGGGCTTCGGAAGACTTTCAAGCGGTTCCGTCCACCATCTGGTGATGGTGGCTAGTGCAAGAGCTAGGATATTTGCTGTAGAGTGGACTCATGAAAAGCGTCTACCTCGAAACTACTGTTGTTGGCCACATCGCAGGTCGGCTCCATCCGGCTGCATCTGTGCTTGCGAGACAGCAGGTCACGCGACAATGGTGGGACTCTGCCTAAGAGCGGTATTTGCTGTTTGTGTCGGACCTTGTCCTTGCCGAATGCGCTGATGGCGATGGTGTTGCTGCAAGCGAACGCCTTAAAATTGTCGATGGAATTGACATGTTGCAAACTTCTTCCGCAGCAAAGACGCTTGCAGCGGAGCTGATTGCTGCCCGCGCGGTGCCTCAATCGGAGCCGCGTGACGCACTGCACATTGCCTTAGCTGCGATCAACGGCATCGACTATCTGGTTACTTGGAACTTCAAGCATATAATGAATCCAGCGACTCAGCATTTGATTGACGCTGTCTGTCGCAATGCTGGCATTGAGCCAGCGACAATTTGCACGCCGGAGCAACTTTGGGTAACCCATGGCGATACCTGACCCAACCGAAGAAATCAAAGCGATACGGCATCGCATGGGCGCAGATTTCGGCTACGACCTGGATCGAATCTTTGCGGACATCCAGCGTCGTCAATTAGAATCAGGCCGAACTTACGTGACTAGGCCGTCGCGGAGAGTCGCAAATAACAATGCAAGTAAACGTAGTGGGGATGGCGAAGTTTCTGACATGTCCGAGTCAACACCCACTGTCCGCTGATCGCTGCCGATCGCCTCGGCATTGTCCAAATCCTCACCCTCGTAGCCACTGCGGCCAAGCGGTGTGTGGTCACGCAAATCGTCCAAGCTGCTCATCCACCATCTGGCGATGGTGGCTACTTCTTCGTAGCCACCGCGGCAACGCGGTGGATGGCTGCGAAATATCGTCCAAGAAGCAAATCCACCATCTGGCG
>JBJSWM010000986.1:0-1021 GCA_046085865.1 Pirellulaceae bacterium | reverse complement strand
GTGGAATACCGCCTTGGCCGATGCTTCGGGGAGGCTTATAGCGAATGATCCCGGTCGTTGGAATATCGGCTCGAATACCAAAGAGCTAGCTATAACTCCCGTCTCTTCGTGGCCACCGATCGATTTCTTCTGGATCTCTGTGCCTTTGTGACTCCGTGAGATCCTGACCGCCTATTTGCTTTCACCGAGGCACGGAGTCACGGAGAGGGACTGGCTAGCATCTCTTCGTGGCACGGGCGTCCCGCCCGTGATGCGCTTGGAATCGTTCTTCCCTTGGCGTTAGGTGCGAATCTTGGATCGGGCGCGGTGGAGCGTCCAGCGACATGCCAGGGCCGAAAGATCCTGCCTAACCGGTGTTTGTCGCCAACGGCATTTGCTGGGTCGGTTCGTCGGGCCTGTGCTGGGGGGCGGCAGGTGCTGACGGAAGGGGGCTTCGATGCGTAGAATTCGGTGGCATTGGTTGGGCGGGGGAGTGTTGAGCGGAGTGGTTGGGATACGACGTGGGAGAAGGGAATGCCGAAGACATATCAGGGGTTGGGGATGAGCTTTCATTACCCGGACAATTGGCGCATTGTGGAGATGGCGGAGGATCCTCAGGCGATTGATGCGGTGTCGTTTGAGAGCCCAGAGACGGCGGTGCTCCATATCTCCCGGTATCCGGCCAGTCGTGAGCCGGATCAGCTTCTGGAGGATGCGGTTCGATCGATGCGGGAGGAGTTTGATGAGGTGGAGCAGGAGGATCTGCTTTTTGATCTCGGGGACAGCGAGTCGTTTGGCTGTGATCTGACCTTTTTTGTGCTCGATCTGATCGTCACCTCCCGGCTGCTCAGCTTTCAGCTTGGGGAGCACACGTATCTGGTGCAGATGCAGGCGGAGGATCGGGAGTTTGAAAAGCATCGTGGATTGCTACGTGCCATGGTTCTGCATGGCCTCCAGACGCTGCCGGAACATCCTTCCTTGGAGGAGTTTCCTGCGTAACCAGACGCTCGGCTGCAATCGCTAGCACTGCAATATTCATTCA
>JBJSWM010000985.1:0-5297 GCA_046085865.1 Pirellulaceae bacterium | reverse complement strand
CTGTCCACAAGTGTTCCGCAGTACTGCGATTGAACGGGTTTATTTGGGATTACTGTGGATAGGGATTGCTTCACTGCATTTGTTGGAATCGCCTACGGAAGGTCGCTGGAGGGTTGGCGTCGTACCGTTATGAATCTTCCCAATCGTAGCGGATGGTCGCCTGCCCTCCGGTGTGTGTCTGCTGACACAAGAGAATCGGAAGGCTTACGCCGTTCTGCTAACATTGCGCCGCTATTCCGGCGTGAAATCATTGTTTAGCAGTGGGTAGCAATCGCCCCACTGGCTCACGGAATTTTCGGATGGACCATTGAAAGAGAGATTGGAAATGTCTCGAAAAGTTCAAGATGGCAGATCCATTCAGCGGATTCTCGCTTTATTGTTCTGTATCCTGATGACGCCACAACGGATCCTAGCGTTTCAGGAAATGCCCGATCTGCTGATTGCGGATTTTGAGTCGCCTTCGTATGAGTCTTGGGAGAAAGAAGGAGATGCGTTCGGAGAAGGGCCGGCCAAAGGGACTTTGCCTGGGCAGATGATGGTCGATGGGTATCTGGGCGAGCGACTGGTGAATTCCTTCTTCGGCGGAGATGACTCTATTGGAGTGCTCACCAGCCCCGAGTTCCTGATTGAGCGACGGTATATCGCATTTTTGATTGGAGGAGGAAAAAGCGAACAGTTGACGCTGGAACTGGAACTGACGCAGGATAGCGAGGTGGTTCGTCGAGCGACGGGTGGCAATTCGAGCCCCGGTGGAAGCGAGCGATTAGCTACCGACTGGTGGGATGTCGCCGACCTGATGGGCAAGAAGGCAAGACTTCGGATTCGCGATAACGCCAAGGGTAGCTGGGGGCATTTGAACGTCGATCAACTGGTGCAGACCAACCAGCGACCCAAAGGTGTTGTTTCGAATGTGGAGCGGAAGTTTCAAGCGACGACCAGATACCTTCATCTTCCTATCCGTAACGGTGCGCCCAAAAGCAAAGTGACACTGGTGGTCGATGGGATGGCAATTGTCAGCAACGAGATCGAGTTGTCGGAGGGTGAGCCGGACTGGTGGGCACCAATGGATGTCAGCGACTGGCGTGGCAAGGAGGTCACTCTGGTGGTCGACCGACTGCATGAGGATTCTCAGGCGCTAGCGAATGTTCGACAGAGCGACGAAGTGTTGGAGTCCGATGCGACGTATCGTGAGTCGCTACGTGGGCAATTTCATTTCTCGCCACGCCGGGGCTGGAATAACGACCCCAATGGATGTGTCTTCTACCGAGGCGAGTACCATCTATTCTTTCAGCACAATCCGTATGGTTGGTCTTGGGGCAACATGCACTGGGGGCATGCCGTCAGCAAAGATCTCGTTCACTGGAAAGAGCTAGGGGATGTGCTTCTTCCCGATGCAATGGGCCCGATGTTCAGCGGCAGTGCCGTGGTGGATTGGAAGAACACCAGCGGATTAGGAAGCTTGGAAAATCCGCCGTTGGTGTTGATCTACACAGCGGCTGGGAATCCGACGGTACAGGGGATTGCCTACAGCACCGATGGTAGGAAGTTCACGAAGTACCAAGGCAACCCCGTGCTTCCTCAGGTGACTGGGGGCAATCGGGATCCGAAGGTTTTCTGGCATGCACCATCGAATCAGTGGGTGATGGTCCTTTACGTCGAATGGCAAGGGCAGCATACAGTCCATTTCTTTACCTCCCCCGATCTGAAGGAATGGAAACTCGCCAGCATCACCCCAGGAGACCGACCGGGGGCTAGATTTCTTTTTGAATGCCCAGACTTTTTTGAATTGCCCGTCGAGGGGCGCGGGGATTTGAAGAAGTGGGTGCTGATGGCGGCCAACAGCGATTACGGGATTGGGGATTTCGACGGCGACCAATTCTGGCCAGATGCCATGCGTTTGACTGGTCAGCGGGGCAAAGGATTCTATGCTGCACAGTCCTTCAGCGATGTTCCCGACGGGCGACGAATACTGATTGGTTGGTGGCAAACGGAGACCAAGGGGATGCCGTTCAACCAGAGCATGAGCGTGCCCTTGGAGTTGGGTTTAAGGCAGACGGTCGACGGCCCGCGTCTGACCTACCTGCCGGTCCGGGAGTTGAAGCAGCTTCGCCAGAAGACCCACGCCTTCGATCTGAAGAGCATTCAGCCGGGGGATCCGAATCCTTTGGCAGCGATCTCGGCGGAGTTGCTGGAGGTCGAGATAACCTTTCAACCCGGAGACGCCAAGGAACTGGTGTTCAACCTGCGCGACGTCATGATCGAGTACGATTTTGGGACGCAGGAGTTGAGTGTGGCGGGGCATAAGGCACCAGCGCCGCTTCACAATGGCCGCCAGCGACTAATCATTCTGGCAGACCGTACAGGGGTGGAGGTCTTCGCTAGCGACGGCCTTTGTTACATCCCGATGCCCTACAACACCAATCCCGAGAATCGAAAACTTTTTCTCGAAGCGCGGGGTGGGAAGGCGGTGCTGGAAGCACTGGAAGTGAGCGAATTGAAGTCGGCGTGGGGATCCGAGTGAACCTCGAAGGGGAGGTCTTCAAGCGGTCCATCTGGGATTCTTATTGGTGATGATGGAATGGACATCATCGGCATGCGATCGACTTGGGAAGTCAACCGAACGGTGCGCACCGTTCCGCAACGGTTCGTCCGTGCTTTTCGCTGTCGCCCCTTTTGGTGATAGTGGCCAAAGAGTATCCGGTCCATGGAACGGGCGAACGCCCGAGGTGCTGCTCAATCCTCTTGATCGTCCTTCTCTTGCGATGGCGGGCTGAGTCGCTTCTCAGGCACCTCTTTTCCTTGGAAAAAATAGGGATAGCCCCAGGTAACTTCCTGAGCCTTGGCCTTGGTTTTGACAGCTCGGACCTCTCTCGTCAGCTTCTCCAGGTTGGCTGGATCCAGTAGCGGATCGCGGCTATCGCGTCGCCATTGATCTAGCAGTGATTGGAGGGAGCGAAGGGTTTCTGAATGGCTAGGATCGCCTGCGAGGTTCCGAAATTCGTAGGGGTCCTCGGAAAGGTCGTAGAGCAGATAACGAGGTGGCTGGCGAGCTTCCTGGTAGGCTGAGCGGATGGGTTCGGGTGCCTGCTGGATCACTGTTGCGAGGTCTAGCCCACCGAGGATGCCTCGCTCCTTCGCATCTTTATTCAGCTTGCGGATCGTCAGATCAAAATCCGGATGCAGTTCGCCGGGCAAAAGGTTCTCAATCAATTTGTACCGATCGGTCCGGACGCCTCGTTGGGGAAAATAATTGTTTGCTCCACCATGCGTATGGTACTCAAAGAAAAGCTGCTCGCGCCATTCGACCGGAGCGGCCTTCAGCAATGGCTGTAGCGGCCGACCGGGCAGCCCTTCAGGGATCGCTGCACCGGCCGCGGTCAGAAACGTCGGCATGAGATCGAGGGTGGAGACCAATTCGCTGCGAATGCTCTGGGTGGTGTACCCGGGCCATCGGACCAGCAACGGCACACGAATGCCGCCATCGAAGCAGGTTCGTTTGCCTCGCAGCATGTCGGCGCCGTGGTCACCCATGTAGACCACAAGGGTGTTGTCCGCCTTGCCGCTCTTTTGCAATTCATGCAAGAGTTGTCCGATACATGCGTCCAGTCGAGCGAGAGAGTTGTAGTAGTCCGCAACCATTTCCCGCATGCCGGGCGGATCGATTCCCATATAGCCCATCGCTCGGACTTGCTCACCATCCTGAGGCGACTCAGGTAACCCGTCGACTTGCCGGAGCCAAGGGTCATGAGCGTCGGGGAAATTGATGCTGAGAAAGAATGGCGTATCGCCTTCGCGAAAAAACTCCCCAGCTACCTTTGCGTAGTCCGCCAAGTTCTTTCGCGAAAAGTTGGATAAGGAGATCTTCTTGAAGTCGAAGGGGAAAGGGGTCGTTGGTTCGACGTGGAGTTTGCCGATAATCCCGGTTCGAAATCCAGCGTTTTTTAGAAGAGCAGGAAGCGTTGGAAAGTCTTCGTGGTAGAGTCGAAATCCCCAAGTCGCAAGGCCGATTTGTCCGTGTTGGTGTGGGTAGAGTCCGGTGAGTAGACTCGCGCGGGATTGGCTGCATCCGGCCTGTGGAACAAAGGCGCGATCGAATCGCACGCCTTCGCTGGCGAGTCGGTCCAGGTTGGGGGTCCGCGCTGTCGAATCACCGTAGCAACCCAGTTCTGGTCCGTTATCCTCCGACACGATCAGCAAGATGTTGGGTGGGCTGCCTTGGATGGGGCTTATGGCCAGCGTGACGACCCATAGCCATGCAGCCAACCATGGGGACGCCAAAACGAAACAAGCTAGATGCGAGGTCATGGTGTTTGAATCCAGTCCAAGGTGAAGCGCGCGCAATCGATCGAGTCGTTTCGTTCGTAGAGACAAAGAAGGGAACCGTCGGGAAGTTCGGCCAGGTCCGAGTAGGCTGATGGACCAGACTCCAGGGTTTTTCGGATAGGCCAAGTGGCCCCGTCATCATGGCTAAGCTGAATCGTCAGGTTCTCTCGTTTGCCTCGGCTGTCCGGCAGTTCCTTTCCGGACGCGTCCCGTCCCAGGGTGCGTGGATTGGAAAAGAGAAGTATGCCACTGGAGTGCCTCAAGAGGCTGGCCATGCAGCGAGGTTCCCATAGCGCGTTATGGAACTCAGGTCGGCTCCACTGGGTGGCACCATCTGGGCTGATGGCGATCAGTTTCCGGTTGGGGACCGATTCATTGCGAGTGACCATCAGGACATTGCCATCCGAAGTCGGTGCCAAAATCGACTCGTTCGGATCTCCGTAATCCCCTTCGTCAGGCATGGCAATCGTTCCCGCCTGCCACGTCACTCCACGATCGTCGCTGTAAATGGTTGCAGCCGCCGAAGGATGATGGGCTCCTGACGGGCCGTAGGCCAGCCAGATCGGAACCAGCAGCCGACCGCTAGGAAGCTGGATTCCATGGCCAGGGCCAGTCGCAATCACCTTCCAGTCATAACTCTTGCGAAAGGGCTCAAATACCGAGGTGATCTCTTCCGGATCGCTCCACGTTGCTCCTTCATCGGTGCTGCGCATTTTGAAGCAACGAGCGTAGTTGACGCAGTACAGGAATTCGATCGCGCCAGTCTGCCGATCCACGATCGCCACTGGATTGTTGACGGTTTGCTCCTTTTCGCCACCGCTGACTTTCGTCGGGTTCCCTTCAATTCGGTCGGATTGGTGAGCAATCTTTATCGCTGGAAGCCAGTTCTTACCCCCATCGATCGAACGACGTAGATGAACCTCGATTTCACCCCAATCGCCGCTACCATCGCGTCTGGCTTCGCAGTAGGCAAG
>JBJSWM010000984.1:0-4369 GCA_046085865.1 Pirellulaceae bacterium | reverse complement strand
ATCCAAGCTATCAAAATCGACCCCAGGCACGCTGATTCCTACTGTGCCGATCAGTCGGTCCACACTGGGATGCTTGGTATGGGGCACCGCGATTCCGCGACCGATCCCCGTGCTTCCCAGTTGCTCCCGCTTCATGATCGCACGGATGATGTCATCCCGATCGTCTCCTCGCAATTGGCTGGCCGCCACAAGAGCGTCCACCATTTCGGAGACAACCGATTCCTTGTCGGTTGCACCCAATTCTGCCTTCATGGCAGATACCGCTACGAATTCCATAAATTTCATTGGTTTATCCTTTTGCAGACACAAGCATCCTCCGGCGATGCTCAGCCCTCCCGATCGGGAATCTCCAAATGCTTGTGACCGGCCACCTTGTGGTCGGTAATCCGTTCTTTGTGCTTGCGAAGCTGCTGCTCCACCTTCTCGATCGCCAAGTCCAGTGCGGCCTGCACGGTGGTGGAACTGGCGGAAGCTACAAAATCATGCGAACCATCCGCAGAGATGTTGAACTCGAGTGTCGGCTTTTCCTGATGCTCTAGGTCCACCGTCACCTCGATCGCATTGATGCGATCGAAAAATCGCCTCAGTTTCTCCGACTTTTCCACGATCAACTGCTGGTCTCCAGCCTTCAAATGACCATGCCTGGCCGAGACGTTGACTTGCATTGCTTCCATCCTTAGCTTCGTGCAGAAAGAATTGATCGCCTACCGCAACGCCTTGCTAGACAGACTTGATCTGCCAGCAGGGCAAGACACTTCAGCTCTCCCTCGACCAAAAAATCGTCCAGGTCCCAAGGCCCGCAATCGAGTCCACTGGGCCGCAATCCAGATTTCACCTGGGTCGGAGCCCATAGAACGCCGGCGCATTATACCCCCCTATCGTATTCGCCACAAATCCCAACAGCCCCCCCAACCAGCAGGGCATGCAACGGCTCATTGCGGCTCATTCCCCGCGTCGATGCCGCCCGAACCATGGGAATCCCTGGCTCCCGCATCCTCGGGAGAGAAGGGACGCCTAGCCGGCTTTTTTCGGAGGCTGACGCTCCGCGTCGGGCGCGGTGCAAGCGTTCCCCTAGGCGATTCATTGGCGGGGATCATGGCGGCATCCCCCTTGGAAAGGCCCTTTTCCAAATCGGAAGGCGAAGCCCCGGCAGGACGAGGCTGGTCGGCGACCAAGCAGAATTCCAGTCGATTGAAGGCCAACTGGCGGCACCTGACTCGCTGAAACCCCCACGACGCAACGCGATCCCGACACGACTCCCAATCTTCCGCCAAATCCCAAGACGCCAACTTCAGTGTTAGGACCAAGCCTTCTAAGTGGTTGGCAGGATGACGGACGATCCGCTCCACGGTTTCCAGAGTGTAGCTAGAAGCCACATTCGCGTCGCAGAATAGCCAACGAAACTTTGAAAATCGCTCCTTGTTCATCGCTGGCGATCGCTCACGCCAATGCTCGAACCCCTTCTGATGCAAAAGCCATGGATCCATTTCAGCCGGATCGACTCCGGTCACTTTTAGCCCTTGCTGCAGCAGCCACTGACACGCCCCACCCGGTGCACTCCCCAGCTCCACCACCCGGTCCCCGGCCTGCAGCGGCAAACCGCTCCAAGCCACCGCTTCGGCAGCTTTCCAGTAAGCTCGACTGATCCAGGGCACCGGCCTCTCCAGGGGAGGCACACCGCCTGGCCAGGTTTCCTCCACTCGCATCGATCGATGGCATCCAATCCACCATCGATCGGGCGAAACGACGATCACATCTAGGACCCGGCCCCCCAAGGAGCTTGTGCCCCGAGCGAAAACCTGTTCGTGGCGGGGATCCCCAACCTCCTTCAATCGCTCTCTCAACTTCCCAGCCAACTCCTCGGCCAGCAAACTCTCCCCAGGTTCGAACCGCCGGTCACCTGGAACTTCGCAGTCGCGTTCCCAGAGGTGTACCGCTTCCCAGTCCAACTCCCGATACTGCGCAATCAACTGCTCGAGCATTCCCAAGGCTTCTTCCCCTTCGATCGCTCCAAAAGCATGCCCCGAGGTGCGAATCCAAGGGGTTTGCGGCAAGGCTTCCGACCAAGGAGCCATCCGAACTGGATACTTCAAGGTGAGGAATCCGGGCCTGGAGAAGGAGAGCTTCCAAGGCAATGGCGGCTGCTGCAACTGCTGCTTGAGCGTCGATTCGGCTCCCTGCTGGCAGATGGCGAAGACAAAAGGACTGAAAAACTTCACACTTTCATCCCCATTCGGCCCGCTTTCCCAAGTCGTACTGTGGACGAGGACCACGGGCGAGCCGTATAACCATAGCAAGAACTTTCGGCGAATGCAGCGTCTTTTGGACGCCGGGGCGAATCGATCGCCCGCTCGCGGGAAACATCGTATCCATCGTTCGTGTCGATTGAATGCAGGGGATTTATGGCGAAGAAGGAAGAAGCTTTTGAAGTGGATGGAACGGTGATTGCCGCATTGGCCAACACGCGCTTCCGCGTCCAACTAGAAACAGGTACCGAAGTCCTGGCCCACGTCGCAGGGAAAATGAGAAAAAACTTCATCCGCATCGTTCCTGGAGACAAGGTACGTGTGGAACTCTCCCCCTACGATCTCAGCAAGGGGCGGATTGTATTCCGCGAACGATAGAGATCCTCACCAAGATTTGGTCTGGAATATCGAATTCACTTGAGAAGTCCAGCCGGTCTTGCGATCCCAAGCCGATATGCTGTTGCAGATCGCTTTTCAAAAACTCTTTTCCATCCACGGGAGTCTTTGTATGATTTTCCGCCGATTCGGTCGCAACGCGATCAAGAACGCGAAACTCTTTGCTCTTGCTAGCGCCGCCTTCGTCCCTTCCCTCTCCTACCTCCAGGCGCAAGCCCCCTCGACGAACAAACCGTTTGTCACCGTCGCCATCGCTCCCCTAGGGAAAATGCTCCAGGATCTCAGCTACGTCATGCGGGCCGCCGGTGCCCCTGAGATCAGTGGCACAGCCACGATGATGGTCAATGGGTACTCCTCCGGGATCGACCGAAATCGGCCAGCGGGCCTGACTGTCGCGCTGGACGATACAGGAACCCCTGTGCTGGTTGGTTACCTACCGATGACCGATCGTGAAGCCTTCTTCGAACCGCTCCGCACCCTGGGTGAAGTCGACGACCTAGGAGATGGAAAATTTGCGATGGAAATCGGTGCCCAAACCGTTTTCGCTCGCGAAAAAGGAGAATGGCTCTATGTCGCTCAGGAAGAGGGGCAACTGGAAAACGTTCCCGAGAATCCAATGGAAGCGATCGGCAAGCAAGCTGAACGCTATGACCTGTCCTTCCGCATCGCCATGGAAAACATCCCCAAGGAACTCAAGCAGATGCTCTCTGAGCAGATGCGAAGTGGCTATGAAGAAGCCCTGGCTCAACAGTCCGCCGGCCAGTCGGAAGAAGAAGCTGCTGCTGCCGAAGCCGCCGGGGAACAGGCGATGGATCAGATGACCCGAATGCTCGACGAGACAGACGAACTGTTGATCGGTTGGGGCGTCGACCAGAAATCGAAGAAGACTTTCTTCGATATCGGCACCCAATTCGTCGACGGTTCGGACCTGGCCAAGCAGATCGAAGCGATGAAGGACCTGAAGAGCGGCTTTTCGGGATTCCAGTCGACCGACAATGCGTCCAGCATGCGATTCACCAGCGCCGTCGCCAAAGAAGATCTCGGGCAACTCACCCCAACACTTGATAACGCACTCGATATGGCCTTCAAGCGGATCGACGAAATCGCCAACGGAGATTCCCGAGGCGAAGACGGCAAAGCCGTCCTCCGCACGGTTCGCGACGTGCTGATCGCTACCTTCGAAGAAGGCATGATCGATGGTGGATATCGGCTGACACTTGAGGACGGTCCGCAATTGGTCGCAGGGGCTCGAGTGGCCGACGGCAACAAAGTCGCACAGGCCGTGCAGACTCTCTACAGCAAACTGCAACTCCCCGAACTGCCCCCCATTCAGTTCAACGCCAGCAACTACAAAGGCGTCACGTTCCATCCTGGAAAAATGGTAGTCCCCTCCAATCAGGAAGAACTTCGAAAAGCCTTCGGGGCTCAAATCGACTTTGTCGTCGGAACCGCAGACAAAGGAATCTTTCTAGCACTTGGAAAAGATGCCGAAGCCCAACTCAAGGCGACCATCGATGCCAATGAATCCCCGCTGTCGGATGTCACCCCTCTCGATTTTCACATCGAAATGGTCCCCCTCATGGGCTTCCTTCAGACAATGCAGGACAACCCCATGATCGCTTCCATCTCCAGCACGCTGCAGCAATACTCCGCTTCTGACTCCCTCCAGGTCAACACCAAGGTCGTCCCTCGCGGTTTGGTCTACCGATTCACCGTGGAAGAAGGGG
>JBJSWM010000983.1:0-2226 GCA_046085865.1 Pirellulaceae bacterium | reverse complement strand
TGCGTCGCACGATTTCCCACGGTCTGGCGACTTGTTGTGCTTTCGCCCAGAGAGATATCAGAGGACCACAGGTAGCGGCGATTGGATTGGCAGCTAGCGCACGTCCCAACCCTCAATGGTTTTCAACTGGGATTTGTCTGGGTTGCGATCGCCATTTTGCCCCAACTTGAATCGGACATAGAACTCCACCGTACGGCTCATGCCGTACCGCGGTTTTGGCTGCAATTCAAACAAGGCAAGGTTGTGTTGCAGTGGGTGTCCACGAGCCCAGAGAATGCCAGATGGCCTTTCATTTGTCATTGGTGGGGGGTCTCTTTTTTCGATCCTCTTCGTCTTTGAGTCGTCGGTAATCCATGTAGTGAAGGTTGGCGAGGATGTTGTCGGTATTGCTGTAGATGTATGAGAGAAAAAACTCTGCGATCGTCGCTTTGCGATTCCGCAATTCCTCGGCCAACCGGAGCACCAGCGGCATACGCGTCGAATTTTCCTGTTCAAAAGCATCCCACCATTTCCGAGCCGATCCGGTGGTGTTGTCCCAATCGAGGCTTTCTTTCTTCACCTTTTCCAGAAGATCCTTGATCTGACTGGCGTTCCATCCGGAGGTGTTGGTGATGCCAGGCGGAAGGCTAGTGGAACCAGGTCTCGCACCAGAAATCCCATTGGTAGAAGGGGCTTTCGGGAGGCTGGAGAGGCACTCCTGGCGTAGTTCCAGGTCGAAGCGACTGAACTTCGCCTCGGCTTTCTCGAGCTTCGGCTTGCCCGATTCGGTGATGCACTGCCGATCGATAATGACCCGTGTCACCCCCTCATCGGCAAGATCGACCCAGCGGTAATCGACCGAATCGACAGCTCGGCCGATCAATCGATGCAAACCTCTTGCTCCCGTCCCCAAGCGGATGGCTTCATCAGCGATTTCGTCGAGCGCATCGTCCGTGATGATCAATTCGATCCCATGCAACTCCGCGATCTTCTTCTGCCGTTCGAGTGCCGAGCCCTGCGTTTTGTCGCTAACGATGGCCCGCAAGTCGGATCTCCCCAACTCATGCAAAGCAGTAATCGTCGCGAAGCGACCGATGAATTCGGGGATCATGCCAAATTCCACCAAGTCGGTGGTCACCGCTTGGCACAAAGCTCGGTAGATCGGCTGGTCTGGAATGGCCTCCAAGTTCTCTCGAATCCGGCGCGTAAATCCAATCTTGGACTTTTCACCTTGCCCCAACCGCCGTTCGACAATTCCCTGCAACCCGACAAACGCGCCTGTGCAGACGAAAAGGATGCGGGAGGTATCGACAGGTTCGTGCTTGACGTTATCCACACTATCGGCGATTCGTCCGTCCAGCATCGTCAGCAGCGCGTTCTGCACCCCCTCACCGCTGACGTCCCGCACCCCGCCACTGTCCTGCCGCCGAATCTTGTCGATCTCGTCGATAAATAAGATCCCCCGCTCGGCGAGCCGAGGATTCCCATCAGCTCGATCTAACAAAGACTTGATGATGTCATCAACCGAACGCCCTTTGTAGCCGGCTTCCACTAATGAGGTAGCACTGGCGAAACTGACCGGAACGCGAAGGTAGTCAGCCAGCTGCTTGACGATGAAAGTTTTGCCCGACCCCGTTGGTCCAAGAAGCAGAATGTGGTATCTGCCCAAGTCCGTTCCTTCCAGGTCGCGATAGATCTGGGAGATGTAATGGTTGTAAACACTAACCGCAATATCCTCCTTGGCTCGCTGCTGTCCGCGTACCGAAAGATCGAGGTGTGTCACCATTTCGCGAGGGGACGGAAGAGTCATTGAGTCAGCTTGGGCATTCGACATAAGAAAGCCTCCGGGGGACACTGGACACAGAGTTGGCGCCCGCATCGCCGTGCGAAAAATAGTACTTCCCTGGATTGTATCCCATCCACTCAATAGGGTTTGACGCCGCTGGTCGTTTCTTAGAAGCCAGCATTTCCCCAAAAAAAGAAATGCCCCTGCACCATACATTCTCAGGCATCGTGTGAACACTGATGACTGGCCAGCCCACCCCAACATCCTAAACGACTCAATCCACCCAATGCTCCGATGAAAAAAGGTGGGTGCCAACAATTGCGATTGGCGCAACGATCTCAAAAGATGGGGGGCACCAGTTGCGACCATCTCGATTGCGACACACGCCCAGAAACAACCCAAACCACCCAAGCCAACCAAACCTCCAGCCAATTCAAAATGGTGGGTGGCACCGATCTCAA
>JBJSWM010000982.1:0-10338 GCA_046085865.1 Pirellulaceae bacterium | reverse complement strand
CGTTACCCAAATCTCCACTTTTCTCCCTGCAGATCTGCCCCAGATCACACTGGTCTTGATGGCTGCAAGGGGACGCGGTTTTGGTTTCGTGTCGATGGTCTGCCGCATGATGGTGCTCATCGTGCTGGTGATGGTCTCCATGGCATTTATGCCCGTGCGGTTCACCCAGCGACGCTTCAGCGAAATCCCCTTCTCCATGATGGTGGAAATGGAATGCCCGCAGGAGGAAAAACATCACCATCATCCCGATCATCATCGCCCAGGAGATCTCATCGATCCGCTGGGGACCTATCTCCACCAGAGCGTGGGGCAGCAGATGAAAGACCGCAATACCTAGCATCAATCCACCGACGTAGCTGATGATCACCTGCATCCGCACATGGGTGAACCGGATCAAGGATGGCAACCAGCCCCCCAGCAAGGCAGCCGCACTGATCGCCACGCTGTAGCAGGCCAGCAGGAGAAGCGGCGCGGATTCGGTGGCTGGGACAGCATCGTTCATGGCGAATCTTTCACTCCGGGAAAATCCCCCACCTCTCGGTCTTTGGGCAGCGCCAATTCTGGTTACGGATCGGGGCTTTGCCCAGGCCAACCCCAGTCATTTCCTGAAAAGTACGATCGTGACGCACAGATTCCGATTGACGAATGGAAAGGACACGACCTAACATGATTAGGAATGCAGATGCATAAGATAAACGATTAGGGAGTTTCTTCCGTGACCCATCCTTGGCGCACTTCGCTGGCCATCCTGGCAATCTGGTCGCTGGCAGTGATCGGCCCCGCTGCGGCACGCTGGGCTGGACTTGGATCGAAACCACCTTCGATTTCGACGAACCCCTCGGAGAAATCAGCAAAAGACTCGATTTTCGGGAACTGCGAAGCAGGATTTTGTGATCCAACACTGGGAGCTGGAAGCGAAATGATCGGAAGCCTGCGGGAGGAAATGGGTTGGCCCGCTAGAAACGGCACACCACCAGCAAAATCCCCCACTCTCCCCTGAACATGCTCTTGTCAGTTGACTCCTTCCGCTTCTCAAAAAATCTTCTCCATGGTGCCCCAAATGACTCGCAAGCAAGGCTTTACGCTGGTGGAATTGTTGGTGGTGATCGCCATCATCGGCGTGCTGGTGGGGTTGCTTCTCCCAGCAGTCCAGTCTGCCCGAGAAGCCTCTCGCCGCACGCAGTGCATGAATCACCTGCGACAAATCGGGCTGGCGCTGCAGCAGTATGAGTCGACATTTCAGCGGCTGCCCAGCGGCTGGATTTCACCCGATCGTAGCGGGGAGCCTGGCTGGGGTTGGTCGGTGGCTCTCCTGCCATTCATCGAACAGAACAACATCCTCAATCAGATCGACCAGAATCTTCCTATCGAAGACGATAAACACGAAGCCGTTCGGCTTCACGTCATCCCGATCTTCCTATGTCCTTCTGATGTCGGTGGCAACCCCTTCATGATCGGTGAAGGTTCAGGCCATGGCCATCACCTCCGCGCCTTCTCGACTGGCATCGATCATGGCACACCCCTGTTCAAGATTTCCAAAAGCAATTACTCCGCTGTTTTTGGCACCCGGGAAATCGAAGCCGACCCCTATGTCTCCGACGGGATGTTCCACGGCAACAGTCGCGTCCGATTCCGCGATGTCAGCGACGGACTTTCCAACACGCTGATGGTCGGTGAGCGATCGACGCGATTGGGAGGCACCATCTGGCATGGAGTGATTCCAGAAGCGGCCGAAGCAGAAGCAAGAATCGTCGGAACGACCGACCACCCGCCCAATCATCCTGCGGGGCATTTCGAGGACTTCGGCAGCTACCACGTCATCGGAGCGCACTTCGTCATGGGAGACGGTTCCACCCGCATCCTCAATAACAACATCGACGAGTCAACCTATCGAGCACTTGCGACAAAGGCGGGGGCTGAACCGATCCGCGAGACCGATTGAAGTTGAATCGCCCTGGGATCGATGCAACCGTCCCCTTCCGCAATCATTCCTGAAGAGCCGAATGCGGGAAGAGCCTTTTTCTAAATTTGGCTCGCTCTGCTCTTGGGCAAACATTTCGCGGATGGCATTGAACTGAAGAAGGTCTTGCTCCGTGGCTCAGTGCCTCCGTGAGATCCAAAAGCCAGCGAACCAATCGTTCCTGCGGATCGGCAGACCGCGCGGGCTAGCAAGTCCCGATTCTGTCTAGGATGCTCGGTGAACGTCATCGGTCACGCCGGATGCTACCGATGCAGAATCGGGAAGTGCGTCTGCAGCCAAGAGACATGGGGCGAGCGTTTGGGGCTGATAGCCATCGCAAGCCATCCGTCGCGAACTTCGCACTGAGACACCGCCAGATCGACCATCCGTTTGTCGGCCCCAGAAGATTCGGGAATCAATTCGAATCGCTCGCGATCAGCAAAGGCCCTTTCAAAAATCACGCGTAGCGGCAACCGGTCTCGCATCCCGATTCGCGGTCCGTCCACACTGATTGTGCTGTCCCGCTCCAACGTCAGACCAAGACCTCGAATTTGAGGTTTGTAGGCGACACGGATCAAAAAGTTCTCGATCCGAAGCCGATTCCCCTGCTTCAGCTCACTGAATCGCATCGTCGCCAGCAGCTGTCCATCGACGAACTGAACGGTCATCGGCCTTTGGGAAGTGAATCGGACTTCCACATCCTTGGGCATGTCCTCCGGAGGGATCCAGTCCTCCTGCTGGAACAGCTTGGCCAAATGCGCCCCAAGATCTTCCAGCTTCCAGGTTTTCCCAGTAAGCCCAAGACCTTCCAGGGCGTTATTCATCGCCGACTCGTGAAGCTGCATGCTGACCAGTGCATCGCTGGGAGCCATCGGCCTGGGCGTGAAGGCCGCAAGTTGCTGTGACGATGCAACACGCAGACGTCCGATCAATCGGTTTTCGGTGGTCTCCAGGGAAACGACGTCGGTGTTGAGATTCAGGTTTTGCGTCGGAGTCATCCACTTGCCGCGCAGAAGAGTCTCCGCTCGCTCGATCCGTTCCCCCAAAACCCGATCGAACTCGCTGTCCGTCTGGGATGCGATCGTCCTGCGCATGATCCTTTGCGCGATCGGTCGACGGGAATCGAATTGATCCAGCATGAAGGAGCGGTAGAGATTTCCAAACAGTGGAATGGAATCGAAGGAGGTTTCGAACCCTCGCAATTGCTCCTCACTATCGACTGTCGCTTCCGACCCGCTGACTCGCACCCCTTCTGCATCGATTCGAATCTTTCGCTGAGCGTCCACAATCGCTTCGGAGTTGTTGTAGAAGGTTGCGCTGGGACGACGGCTGGAGGTATCGGAAACAACGTTCCCCACCAATTGCAGATCCAATTGCCACGCCTCTTTGGCTGGACGCAAAAGCACCTTCAGCTTGGTGGCGATGCGGCTGGCTCCTGATGTATCAGCCCCCAGCAGACGTTGCCTGACAGGGCGTTCCATCGGAGGATTTTCTGGGACGAATCGCTGCAGCATATCCTGGCTGACGGAGACCCGTAGGTTGGCATTGCGGTAATGCTTGTCTAGCGACTGCGCGATTTCTCTCGGCAAGGTCTGTTCCGCATCTCGCAAAGAATCCAGTTGCTGCGCTAGCACGCTTCGGTAGCGATGCGTCGAATCCCGTTCGATCACCTCCAACGTCTCGATCAACTGGCGATAGTCGACCGGCTCGGTCGACCATCGTGCCACCTGCGAAAGAAGGTTGGCGACAGACGGATTAGCCAGAAGCTGCTTCTGCGGTCCCTGAATGGCTGCGGAACGGGAACGATCTTTCAGCCGCTTGCTGATCTGGCGGATCACTTCACTATCCGATAACTGGCCGCTGGCGACCGCCTGCAACTGGTCCATCATGAACCATCGATGCCAACCCTCCTGATCCCCAGTAGCTGCCAGGGACTTGTTGGCTTCGTCTATCAGTGTTCCCAGTTCCGCGCGATCGATCGCCTGCGTCGCATCGATGGACGTGGTCGCCACCAGATGGTCGGAGGAATGAGACGCATTCCGATAAATGGGATCCCAAATCTCCAAACGGCGGGCAAGAGCGTAGTTGGCTCTCGCCGCCGCTTGCCGCAATGGGATCGACTCTGGCTGGTCCGCATCGACGATCCACTCATTGGGCATCGACTGGAGTGCTTGCTGCAATTGAGCGAGGATTGGTGCACCGTTGGGATCTCCCATCGACGGGATGCGACCCCATTGATTTAGAAGATCGATCACCTGATCGACCCAATGAACCAAGGCAGGAGACTGGACTCCAAGTTCACGCAGTTGCTCCAGGTCCCGCACCAAGGTTTGTGGTACGGGCCATGCTCCACTCGAAGGATCAACCCAAAGTGGGCTTTCGGATGGTATTGCAGAATTTGCAGTTGGGTTCAGTATTTGGGGGTTGGACACCAGATTGGCGGCCGTCCCGTTGTCTTGGACCTCGTCGGGTAAACCTAGATCCGGAGTCCATGCGACAGAAGGGTTTGAAAGAGCTGGCGGGTCCATTTGAGGCGCCGCCAACGCGATGACCGCGCTAGCCGGGTTTTCCAGGGGGATCGATGGCGCTTCCAGAGCCCGACGAGCAATCCGCTCTAGCGGTTCGCTGCTGTCGGTCTTCCGATCGGCCAGACGGCGGGCTTCCAGAGTGGGTGCCAGTGTGGATGGGGTCGCAAAGTCGCGTACCTGGCGAGCTGGCTTGGGGACTGCCTCCTCACCTGCCTGTGAAAGGCGGCCAGCCCTTGGTTCCTGTGGTGCTGCAAACGCCCAACCAATCGCTGCGACTCCCGCGACTGCAGGAACAATCAGCAACCAGTAGGGTGCTTTGCCGCGCCTTGGAGGGCCAACAACCATACGAACATTCCCTTATCCTGAATGCTGCGATCCACCACAGCCGCTCTCAGAACATCGGCATCCCGGACGAAGAGAATCAAATGGGAGCCAATTTAAATTTCCGGCACGAAGCAATTCGCCAGCTGGACGCTAGCGTTCTGTCGATTGATTCGAATGCGCCGCGATCTTTCTAGAAAATGATCGATTCCCCGTGATCTCGCTGGAGTGAAACCTAATTCCTCGGACCACTTCCAAGCTTCCGATAGAGTTCCAGCTGATAGGGGCCCCGAAAAAGTAGGCACAGCGCCCCCTCCCGAGCCGCCTGACGGAAGACCTCTTGAAAAAAATACTCCTCCCCAGGCCAGGGATAGGCAAAAATGATGGCAAAATCATCGATCTCCATCCCCATCTCCTCGTAGGCTGGCGGGATGTGTTGAAAGAGTGATACCAGTTGGGAGCTGTTAGGAACCCATCTTTTGGCCTGCCGCGGAAGGAAATTGCCTTCATAGAGCTCGGCAGACACCCCATGGCGTTCCAGCAGCAGCTTTCCCTGCTGAACCAAAAATGGCTCCGCTTCAATCCCTACCGCATCCCAGCCCAGGAGGGAGGCGATCCCAGCCACAATTCCAAACCCACAGCCCCATTCGCAGAACCGGTTGCCATCCAATAACTTCTGACGATCGATTTCGTAAAGCGCCTTGGCGACATAGTCGAAATCGCAGGCCACGTACTGCTCAATCGGCCTCTTGGAAAAGCTATCCCAGAATTGCTGCATCCGATCATCAGCGATCTGGACCCACTGGGAGATCGACTCTGGAAGGGTCGATTCCAGATCGACGTGGAGAGGAAGAGCCTGGAGTTTCATTGCCCCCGAGTTTTCCTAATCGGCAAGGTTTTCTTGAATCCTACACATCCTGAGATCGCCGCTTGGGTGGAATTCTTGTCAGGAACTGGTCGCTTACTGGCCATGCTTCGGTAGGTGGATCGTCGGCGGATCCCTTCCTTCAGCGCCTGCCCAACATTCGACACAAAAAGCGACGACGTTTTCGCCAATCGATCAACATTTTTTCCACCCCCTTTCGGTCATGGAAAAACGTTTCGCGACCAGCAGATTCGAAGCGGCCAGAGAACCTTTCGACAATTGGCCTGCTCCCCTTCCTACTTCCTACAAGATTTTCATAAAGAAAGTAAGTCATAGGAGATCCGAAAGAGGTGGAATCCCGACCCGTCGGTAAAGCGATCAATGGGAGTAGCGGAGCAAGCTAGAAGGGCATACAACAAAGAATTCGTTCGGAATGGTCTTTCCAGCCTATGGTTCCTTTTGCATCGTTCGTCCGCCATGAAACTTTCCTGCAATCGCGAAAAGCTGCATCACGCCTTCCAGTTGGCTGCTTCTGTGGCACCCACACGCAGCCCGAAAGAGATCCTTCATTCGATCAAATTGGAAGCCAAGGACGATGAAGTCTTGCTGACGGCTACGGATTTGGAATCTTCGATCCGCATCCAGGTGGAGCAGGTCGATGTGCAAGTGCCCGGAACCTGTCTGCTCAATGTGGTCCGCGTTGGAAACATCCTTCGGGAACTGAATGATTCGCAACTGGAACTGGAGACAACCGATAGCGGCATCACTCTGCGAGGGGAGCATTCGGAGTTTCATCTTCCAAGCGCCAATCCAGATGAGTATCCGGTGGTGGCGGAATTTTCGGAATCGAGTTATTGCGAAGTGCCGGCGCGACTTTTCCGAGAGATGGTACGTCGCACCAGCTTCGCTACCGACATCGAGAACAGCCGTTTCGCTCTCGGTGGCGTGCTCTTCGAGATCGCCGGCGACGAAATCACCGCCGTGGCGACCGACGGCCGGCGATTGGTTCGGATGATCGGTAGTTGCAAACCAGTACAAGGGCACAAGACCACCAGTCCAACGACCATCATTCCGACCAAGACCCTGACGCTGATGGAACGATCGATCGGGGACAAAGACGAAGTGGTGCACCTGGCAGCCCGATCGAACGACGTGGTGCTCCGCACACCAAGAGCAACGATTCAGTCATGTCTGGTTGAGGGGCGTTTTCCAAACTGGCGACAGGTGATTCCCAATCGCACGTCCAGCATCATCATCGAAAGCAACGTCGGTCCCTTTTTCAGCTCCGTTCGCCAGGCAGCGGTGGTTGCCGATCCGGAAAGTCGTGGGATCGATTTCAAGTTCGGTCATGGATCGATGGTGGTAGGATCCCGCACGGCCGACGTGGGGCAGTCGCGCATCGAGCTGCCGATTCCCTACACGGGAGAAACGGTCCATGTGATGATGGATCATCGATACGTCTCTGATTTCTGTCGGGTGCTGGATCCCGATATGACCTTCCAACTGGATATCCAGTCGGCATCTGATCCAGCGCTCTTTCGAACCGAAGATGGCATGATTTACGTCGTCATGCCGATGGCTAGAGATCAGTGAAATTGACCTTCGGGTGTTTCCCAAACAGACTTGAGATCGGGAGATGACTTGATGTCGGTTAGCGCCTTTCTTGAAAAGCATTTTCGTCATTTCAATGCGAGGGAAACGCTCGCCGCTGCAAAAGGCTACAAGCAGTTTGTCGAAGACGGAAACCTGATGATGGTGTCTCTTGCAGGTGCTATGAGCACTGCGGAACTGGGAATTTCGCTGGCCGAAATGATTCGTCACGACAAGGTCCATGCAATCAGCTGCACGGCGGCCAACCTGGAAGAAGACGTCTTCAATCTTTTCGCCCACAACGACTATCGAGTCATCGAAAATTGGCGAGCATTGTCGGCAGACGAGGAAGTGGAACTGCTGCAAAGTGGATTCAATCGAGTCACCGATACCTGCATCCCGGAAACGGTGATGATGCACATGCAGGACCGATTAACCAAATATTGGGTGGAGGAAGGGAAAGGGGGGAAGGGACTCTTTCCGTACGAGTACTTCTACAAGCTGTTGGATGAGAAGGATCTGAAGAAACACTATCAGATTCCACCCGAACACAGCTGGATGCTGGCGGCCAAAGAGAAAAACCTTCCGATCTTCACCCCAGGTATCGAAGACAGCACGCTGGGCAACATGTTCACCGCGCGCGTCATGGATGGCACCGTCCAATCCCATCGTGCGCTCCGAAGCGGGACGGAACAGCTGGAGAAGCTGGCGCACTGGTATCGCGACAGCAGTCAGAAGCGATCCATCGGCTTTTTCCAGATCGGTGGAGGGATCGCCGGCGATTTCGCGATCTGCGTCGTCCCACTTCTTTTGCAGGACATGGAAGAGGACCAGACGCGTCTGTGGGGCTACTTCGCGCAAATTAGCGATGCGGTCACCAGTTACGGTGGCTACAGCGGTGCCGTTCCCAATGAGAAGATCACCTGGAAGAAACTTGCGAAAGCGACTCCCAAGTACATGATCCAAAGCGACGCGACCATTGTGGCTCCTTTGATCTTCGCCTACGTTCTCGGGCAATGATCGGCGTTTCCCAAGCGATCCGTTCGATTCGTGGGTCCAGTTCTTTGCACCCCTACATCACGCTGCCATGCTGGATCAACGGGTAATGGAATCGGACCGTCGGCAGCCGCCCGGATCTTTGAGGTTCGGCACCGCCCACCGGAGGACTTGCGCAGTTCGGTTCCAGTTGGAAAATGACTGACACGACGACACCAGCTCTCCAGAGACTATCCCTGAGCGATTCCTAAAGGATGCAGTGAAGCGATCGCCATCCACAGGAATCCCGGCTGGACTTTTTTTCTGATGCTCACCAGCAAACCGCTCACCTTTGTCCCTTGGCTTTTCATTGAGCCCGGTTGGGGTGGCAACTATCCTGAAAGAGACCCTAGGGTTTTTCACCATGCCACAGTTCCGTGCATGATGAATGACTTCCAGGCTGGATTCCCTTGTCAGGAGCACCTGCCAGATGGTTTGCTGCGTTTTGGAAACATCTCTCCGCCATCTCCAACGATCCCTCCACAATCGATGGCGGATCCTCATCTGCATGCTGGTCTTGCAACAACCCGTCGCAGGCCAGACATCGATCGAACCGATGGATGGAATCCGCCAGACCGGAATCCCTTTAGTGGCCCTCGAGGCAGACAAGGTCCATCTTTCCGATGGTCGAGTCTTGGAGAAGGGCATTATTCTGATTCGCGATGGACGCATCTTGGAGGTTGGACCATCGATCGCGATTCCGCCAGGGACCGAGGTCATTCGGTTTCCTGGCAAGGAGATTTATCCGGGATGGATCGACGCCTACTCGGAATGGGATCTAGTGGAATCAAGCGAACTTCCTGCTGGGCATTGGAACCGCCGCATCACACCGCAAAGAACGATTGCCAGCTTGTATGCCGGGGACGAAGAGCGTCTGAAGAAATACCGCCAAGCCGGGATCACTGCGCTGGTGGCCGCACCTCAGCAGGGGATCATCAAGGGGACCAGTTGCGTGGTGGCAACCGCCTCGGGAAAGCCGGGCCAGCGAATGATCAAGGAGACCTTTGCGCAGCATCTGCGTTTGACAACCAGCTTTGGAGGTGGAGGGGGATATCCTACCAGTCCCATGGGCGCCGTAGCGTTAGCGCGGCAGACCCTACTGGACGCTCAGTGGTACCGATCTGCCCTCGACACCGCATCGGCAAGTCCACAGATTGCAGCACCTGACTTTCAAGCGTCGCTTCAGGCGCTGATGGACCAGACAGCATCGGCACTACCGGTGGTGATCGATACCACCAACGAGCAGCAAGCGATGCGGGCCGATCGGTTTGCCAGGGAGTTCCAATTGCCGCTGATTCTCCGCGGTTCGGGTCGCGAGTACCGACTACTGGAAAAGATCGCATCGCTTCAAAGACCCATTGTGCTGCCAGTCGACTTTCCCAAAGCTCCCAACGTTGCATCCGCCGAATCGGCTTCTCAGGTGCCTGTTCAAGATCTGATGCACTGGGAGTGGGCACCCAGAAACCCAGCTCTCCTTCATCAGGCACAAGTCCCTTTTTCGTTGACCAGCCATGGTTTGGAAGATCCTAAGGAGTTGCGGTCGCGGGTCATGACAGCGATGGAGCATGGACTGCCCGCCCAGGCGGCGCTCGATGCACTGACAAAAATACCTGCAAAACTTCTCGGTATCGACAAAACGCACGGCCAGATTGCACGCGGATTCTCCGCCGATCTTTTGATCACCGATGGTCCACTGCTGGATCGCAAGACCAAGTTGATGGAGACCTGGGTGCAGGGAGAACGTTTCCAGTGGGAGAGCACTCCCGACAATTCCTGGAAGGGTTCTTGGGTGGTTCAGTGGAACCATCCAGTTCGCGGATCGCAAAAGTACCTTCTGGAAGTGGAGGAGTCTGGCAAATCGACAGTCTCGTGGTGGACCGAAGAACCTTCGCAGGAACGACCTTCCCTTTTTGTCGCGGCGCCCGACGAAGGTTCCTCGCCTAGTCCCGTTGCAGCGGCCATTTCAAAGAGCGATTCCAAGGGGGTTTCGTCAGCATCCGATTCTTTGCCATCCGCCCAGTTGGATCAGCTGCAACGAA
>JBJSWM010000981.1:0-4391 GCA_046085865.1 Pirellulaceae bacterium | reverse complement strand
GTCTCAAACAAGCCAAGTGGAAACCGGCGGGTGGCGACAAGCCAATACCGACGGCCAGTTGGAATATGTCATTCACCTGACCCCGGAAGAGGTCCAGGCGATGATGAACTCCCCAGGGGGTTTTGAGGCGACGGCGCTAGTGCCGCAGGCGATTCAGGGGCGCTTCAAGCGAGTCGTGGTGCGGATCAGCAAGGAGGTTCCCGAGCGGACGCCTTCGGAATCGCAGGTGCGTCAGCAGTTTCCCGCCTATCCGCCCGACCCCGCTGCAGTCTCCGCCATGCGCAACCGTGTCGAAGGAGGCAATCTAGCGAATATCGATTACAGTGCGCCGAGTGATCTGGAGTCATCTCGCCCAAGCCCGCGACTGACCGACTTGGCGCAGGCCACGCCGATGGCTGCGCCTCCGTCGCTGGATCCCTACGGTTCGACCACCCTGCGCGATCGCGACACCCCGACTGGTAGTTCCCTCACCAATCCGACGGCCGGCATGACAGGTTCCATCGCGGCGCCACCTCCCTCCAGCCTTCCTGCCGCGGGGGTTCCTTCGTCGGCTACCAGTTCCAGATGGACTGAGGCAGTGGGCCCTGCCTACTCCCAGCCAGGTTTTTCCGATCGCGACCGCGACCGCGATTCGGGAACCAATATGGCATCGCTTCCCCCAGGCCAAATGGCTACCAGTTCGCTTTCGGCCCCTCCCACGAATCCTGGCTACAACAGCCCCAATCCGACTCGGGATCGCGACACCACCACCAGCAGCCTTGGCCAAGGTGCTGGATGGAGCACTTCACTGCCAGCGGCTCCTGCTGCATCCGGTCAATCGATCGCGCGACCTGGGTTGCCTGATCGCTTTTCCTCCAACACCATTCCGGCTTCCGCAACTGGCAACGCCAATGGCAACCTTTCCAGCGTTCCCGGCAACTCGACGCTTGGCCAGTCGGGCCGCTACCCACAGTCGTCGATCGATACCAATGCCGTCGCGCGGGATGAGGAAGTTTACCTCCTTCGCCGACAGCTGAACGACGTGCAGATGCAGTTGCAGCAGATGCAACGCCAAGGTAGTTCAAACTCCCACGTTTCGCACACATCCACCCAGCGACCCAGCCTCCAGGCTTCCGGAGACCGTCTTGATCGGGAGGCGAGCGATTCGACGATGGGGATGCGCCGTGCGTCCGGGAACAGTTCCCTACTGCCGATCTTCTTCCTGCTTTCCTTCGTCATCAATCTGTATGCGGCGGTCTACCTCTACCAGCTCCGCGACCGGTACCGAGCACTGCTTTCGAGTGTTCGGTCCAGCGAAGCGCTGGCAGTCTAGCCCTTGTCACCAGAACTGTCGTGGCTACTGCGCAGACGGAGATTCGATTGCATCGGGCCGAAGGTGCTTGAGAAAGAACTCCCAAGTTCTTCGTCTACCGTAGGGGCTGCCACCAGCTCCATGACCTCGTCCCGTCATCCATAACAGATCGAAGTCCTTGTCGGCGGCAATCAGCGCGTCGACTACCTGAAGCGTCGATGCTGGATCGACGTTCTCGTCCAGCTCCCCAACGATCAGCATCAGTTCCCCCTGCAGGCGATGGGCGTTGTCGACGTTGCTCTGCTGAGCGTAGTGTTCGCCGATCGGCCAGCCCATCCAGAGTTCATTCCACCAGACTTTGTCCATCCGGTTGTCGTGACAACCGCAGTCGGCGACCGCGGCATCGTAAAAGTCACCGTGAAATAGAAGGGCACCGAGCGCATTTTGTCCACCGGCTGAACCCCCCGTGATCCCGACTCGCGTCAGATCGATTTGCGGATACTTCCTGGCGGCTGATTCCATCCACAATCGTCGGTCGGGGAATCCCGCATCTCCCAAGTTCTTCCAGCAGACATCGTGGAACGCTTTGCTGCGATGGCTGGTCCCCATCCCATCGATCTGCACCACGATGAAACCCAGCTCTGCCATCTGCTGTGCTCCCAGATGCAGGCCAAATCCCTTCGGCACGTGGGCTCCTTGAGGGCCCGCGTAAATCATTTCAACGACGGGGTATTTTCGATCTTCCCGAAAATGGCTTGGCCGATGAAGAATCCCAAAGATATCGGTCTGTCCGTCGCGTCCCTTGGCCACCCATCGCTCGGGCGGCCGCCAGCCAGCAGCCAGCAATTCCGACCAGTCCGCTCGTTCCAGCTCCAGCACCACCTTCCCACTCTCGGCATCGATCAATTGATGGACTGGCGGCAGATCGACACGACTGTAGCGATCGAGAATCCATCGGCCATCGTCCGAGAAACTCCATTCATGATCGCCATCCCCCTGAGTGATCGGCACAGGGGCGGACCCATCCAGCCCCACCCGCAGCAGATGCCGGTGGTAGGGGTCTTCTCCAGGATGAAACCCGCCTGCGGTGATCCAGATCTGGCGATTCGACTCATCGATCCGTTCGATCGCGCGCACCACCCATGGTCCCGAGGTGATCGGATGCTTCCTGGCCCCCGTCATCGCATCATGCAGATCCAGATGACACCATCCACTCCGTTCGCTCATCCATACCAGCTCGCCGCTTGATTCCAACGTCCTTCGTTGCATCTTGTGCGCATAGTCGATGAAGGTCGGGCTGGTTTCCTCCAGCAGCACCGTGACCTCGCCCGTCGCCGCATCGACTGCCAGCCAGCGGACGCACTGATGACCTCGCTCGATGTACCAGAAAGTCAATCGCTTGCCATCGTCGGACCATTCCAGATCGTCCAGGCTCCAGGGATTGGCAAACAGTTTCGTGTCGATCGGGATCGCGCGCACTTGCCCATCTTCCTGTCGCTCAAACAGCCTCGGCCACGTGATCTCAATCTTGTCACCCGGTTTGTCGTAGGGGACCTCGCGAGTCTTTGGTTGCAGCTGATCGTCGGGACGGGAATCGATCAGAGTGATCTTTCGCTGATCGCCAGGTTCTCTGGCCAGCCCCACCCATCGCTTGCTGTCGGGCGCCCAGCGAAACGGACCACCCAGCGGCAATTGCCCTGCCTCCTGCCCAGGAAGTTCTCTGGCGGCGGGAGCAGAATCCGACTGGTCGCCTTCAGGCACCAGCCATGCTTTCTCCTCCCGAAGCTCGATCTGCCAGCGGCCATCGGGAGACTGGCTGTTGGTTTGTCGAGCCTGGCGCCTCTGCCGACCTGCCGGTGGCTTGGGAACGGGCTGGCTGCCATCGATCACCGCTTGGCCGCCGCCGGCTGGAGCGACATAGCATGCGACTGGATCCCCCCCTGCCCCAACCAAAAGCCAAGCGTGCCCTTCGAAGGTATGCTGCTGCCGTGTCTGGCCAGGTTCCAGCCGCCCATAGGGAACTCGTTGCCCCTCGGCGGGAAGCCAGAACAGGTCCAACGGAACCTGCAGTCGGTTGGTGAATTGGAGGTGGGTTTCCTCTCCTTGCCCGCGAGAGCGAACCATTCTTTCTTGAGCTGACAGAGAGTCTTGGTTGCCTCCAGCGACAGCTTCCGCCAGTTGATCGGCCGCCGGTCGATAGCTCCATCGCTTTCCCGCCGCACGGAAACGGACGATGGCCAAGTCCCACTTGCCCTCGGTTGCCTCGACGGAAACCCCTTCCAGCTTCAGCGTCTTTGGATCCTCCGCGATTCCTGTGATCTTTTCGATTTGCACAGCCAACAGGTCGCGATCGAGCAGTCTCCGTTTTTCCCCGCGCTGGCAGTCGACCCAGAAAAAATCCGCTCCACCATTCTCCAAAGAGACTCGGTACCACGCCGATGCGGGAGGCAGCCAGTTCCAGTCGAGCCGCTCGGCGGCCACCAGTCCGCGATAGGCATCAGGGAGCGCCAAAGCCCGTCGTATCGGTACCGGCAAGGCTGCACCTTGGTTGTGCGCGGCAGGAAGCGCGTCATCGGCGTCAGCAAACGGAACAATCGCTAGGCTGGCCACCAATCCAGCCAGCCATACGATTGCTCGCAAGCTAGCTAGGCCCTTGCTTGGATGTCGTCGATGGCCGATGCCCGGCATTTCAATTTTTTGTTCCCTTCGACATCCCATCGGTTCCCGACGCATCGTCATCTCCATCGTTTTGCTTCTTTCCAAATGGATCGCCAAAAAATGAATCTCATCCTCCCTAAAGCAGAATCGCAAGCAGAATTCACCCTCCCCTTGGGAGGGTCGCGAGGAACGAGCGGGGAGGGCGTGATCCATCAGCTCAATCCATCGCGGACCCTTCCGCCAAAGTTGTCAGATCCTGCTGCCCCTCCCGCTTCGTCGTTCCTCCTCAGCGACCCTCCCCGAGGGAGGGTAAAAAATAGATCGCATCCTCCCTAAAGCAGAGTCGCAAGCAGAATTCACCCTCCCCTTGGGAGGGTCGCGAGGAACGAGCGGGGAGGGCTTGATCCATCAGCTCAATCCGTCGCGGACCCTTCCGCCAAAG
>JBJSWM010000980.1:0-19317 GCA_046085865.1 Pirellulaceae bacterium | reverse complement strand
CCCAGAAAATGAAAACTATTGGATTTTGCTCGTCTCCAGAGTCGGGTTCTGCTGATTAGGGAATCTGTGAGGGGCTTGGGGTAAAAATCGATCCAGCGCTAGCCACGACTGTGGCAAGTCGCATTAAACATTTTGCCAAGAGTAAGCCAAGGTTTTCTGGCTTTTGCATCGCTAGGCTTTCGTGCACTGAAGAGCTAGCGATCTATCGCGTCGCCTTGAGGCGAGGTCTGCCAGAAAGCCAACCTCAACTCCTGCCAGTCATTGCAACGGCCACGAAGACATCACGAAGGTTCTGGCGTTTTGGCAGTGGCTGATTTAGCGAGGAAACGAGATGTTCCCGTCGTAGTCGATCTGCACCATCACTTGTTCGATCGTCGAGCGATCGGGTCGCTTCGTCTCTGGGTTGATCTTCGATCGAATGAAGAGGACATCCCATGTTCCTTCTCCACCTTCCGAGGTAGGGCCTCCCTTCAGCATGGCGAAGGTATTTCGGCCATCCTCCTTCTTCCAGCCGAATTTTTCTGCTGCTGCCTTCCAGGCGATCTCGGAAATACCGAGTTCTTTGGCGATAGCGGAGTAGAACTGGTCGGGGTCAGGATACTCGCTTTTGGGTTTCACATCGGTGAATTTCTTTTTGTATCGTTTCTCGAAGAAGGCTAGATCTTCCTCTTCCCGCACGGCAGGCCGCGACTGGGATTCAAGCTGCGCCTTTCGTGCCGCCAGCGCCTTGGTTGCCTGGCCATACATCGAATCGTGAGCTTCCCGATTTCCTTCGGGCGCAGTTGGAATGGCGTCCAAAGCCAGTAGCAATTCGTCTTCTGTCAAAATCGCTGCCAGGATGGCCAGCGCGTCGGCACCATGATGTTTGGGAGGGGTGGGGATTCCGGAAGTGGGCGAGTAGATCGATCGATTTTCCGCGGTGGCCAACAGCACCGATTGGACGATTCGATGGCGGAGTTCCCCTTGGGTCTTCAAAGCCAAAAGGGCCAATCCATGATAGACACCGTCCGTCATGACTGCGTCGACATCCTGAGTTGCCGCCAGCAAGCGTTCCGCGACTTCGACTGTCAGCGATTCGTTAGGGATGACGCTTGCGGCATGGACGAGAGCTTTTGTCACCTGCTTACGGCAACGGGATGGTGCGCTGCTGGGGTTCGGGGCCGCCTCTGTCGGTAGTGGAACGGCCAGAAGTGAGCGGATCGCTATCTCCTGCAGGGACTGCGGTAGATGCTTCACCAGGTGGCTGGTCAGGTTCGCGCCTCGCCGCTGCAGCTCCGGGTCGCTGCTTTCCAGCAACCGGAGGCTTGCATCGAACGTGCCCTGGAGGAGCTGGGCAGCCGACCGGTCGGCGTCCGACGGGGCTCGCTCCAGCGTCCACTCCTTCTGGGGCCAGAAAGGGCTGGCGAAAAGCTCCTTCTGCTGCAGCAATTGCGAGATAGCCCGCGTCGACCACTCGGCGGTCTCCTGATGTTGGCTTTGCAGATTGGTCGTGAGTGCTCCCCAGAGCGACGGGAGGTCTTCTGGCGCGAAGAGGTTTTGAGCTGCCAGTTTTTCGATGGCCAAACAAGCTTGGCTGTGGACGGTCCGATCCTTGGACTGGATCGCTTGGAGCACCAAGTTGACATCCTGGCGCGCCGGTGGCGTCGATGGACCTGCTGCGAGGTTTTTCAGTCGTTCCTGGGATTCGGCCGAGAGCGGCTGGGGATCGGCCTCGGCTTGGTCTTGTTGCGGTTCAACGCTCGCCGTGATGTTCCCCGCATTGCCGGGCGAGGTGTCAGGGTTGGGGGTGGAGGGATTGAATGCCGGATTCGTCTCGGCGGTGGCGGCGGGTCCGACGATGGCGGTCATGGTGGCGAGAGTCGCAAAAGCAATTGCGATCGAAACTCGTCGCCAGCGGCCTGCTGGATTGCGGTTGCGGTCGGTTTCCAGGATCGCATGGATGCGGGCTTCGATCCTTTGGGCGCGTCCCATGGCCAGAGCGACCCCGGCTTCCGGGAAGCGGTCAGGCAGTTGAGCGGTGATGGAAAGCAATTCCTCCGCGTAATCTTCTGGATTGGCTCCGTAGGCCAGAACCCAGTCGTCGCAGGCCGCTTCTTGTTCGATCCGTAGACATCGAAGGCTCCACCACGCCAGCGGGTGGAACCAGTAGATGCATCTCGCTAGCTCACCGGCCAATTGGGAAGCGAAGTCCAATCGCCGTACATGGGCGAGTTCATGCAGCAGCACCATACGCAGTCGCTGCGACGACCACGATGTGGCTTCCGATGGCAGCAAAACGATCGGCCTCCGCCATCCCCATGTCATAGGACTTACGGGATCGCATGATACCAGCCCATGGACGGGCCTGCCAATCCCAAGTGCATCAGACAGATCCTTCAGCATCCATGCCTCTTTCCCACAGACCGGATCGGCTTGGCGAGCGATCGAGTGCAGGCGAGTGAACCCAAGCCCCAGTCTTCCCAGTCCGACGAATGTTCCTGCCAGCCACATCGCACCCAGGATGGACTGGAGCGACGTCGAGTAGAGAAAATCTCGGGATGGAAAGCCAGTGGGACTTACGGAGGGGAATTTCATTGAGTCATTGAGCGCCACCTGCGATGGGGCTTTCGCGACGGAGGCGAGATCATCAGCGCCATCGGTTCTCACGAATTCCTGATGCGATCGACCTGTGATGGCTCGTTCCGCTGCCATTGGCCACGCGAGCCATTTGGGGGTGCTGAGGCAGAGGATTGGGAGAGCCAGGGAACCGATGAGTGCAGCGTTCCACAGCAGATGCCTTTGCGCCGCAGAGGCACGGATCGAGGCCATCGATAGGCCGATCGCAACGACAAAGAGTGTGGTCGATCGGACGGCCATCTCTGGAAGCGCCTCTGCGAGTGGCCTGAGCAGGTCATTCATGAGCCATTTTCCTTCCGCGTCTTGCGGGCCTGTTGGATGAGATCGATGAGTCGCTTGAGTTGGGCTTCATCGAGTTGTGTGGCGGATTCCCCAAGATGAGCGGCGACCGCCTGTTCCAGGGAGCCACCGAAGAAGACATCCAGCACCCGGCGAAAGGCACCCGTTCCAGCTCGCTGTCGAGGTCGACTGGCGCGGTAGATGTAGGTCCGACCAACCTCCTTGTGCACTAGGTGCCCTTTTTCCTCCAGGATACGAAGGAAGGTTCGGACGGCGGTTTTACCTGGGGCATCGGGAAGATGTGCCATCACCTGAGCGGCCGAAGCCTGTCCTAGAGCGTAGACGACATCCAGAATCTGGCGTTCGCGGCGACTGAGCTGAGGTTCTTGGGGGCTTGGCATCGGTAAGGCCATCGAGGATTTCACCGTCAATAGCTAAAAAATTAGCTATCCTGTTGCAGCCGTGCAAGAACCATAGGTTAAAAATTTAGCGCCAACGTTTCCTTTGGATTGCTCGTCGTCCATCTGAGTAGACGAACGCCACTGGATTGCACAGCCTTCAGCTGTCTGCGCAGGTGGTGGACCAGTGGTCCAGGTGGGACTGAGCGACCGTGGCAGGGCAGCTCCAAACTAAAAAGAACATCGCTTCGCGAGTCCATCGGTTGGCGGGATGGTGAGCGAGAAAGCCTTCTCCTTTGGCTGCTACCAAGGCGGCTTGGGTGACCCGAAGCACCAGTTCGTTGGCGCTGCTCCGCAGGCTCCACGGGGTGGCATCGGTCGGGGTACCGCGTGAAACATCGATCAACTGCTGGTGCAGTTGGTCGATCTGCTGCTGAAACTGGAGGGCCGAACCAGTCAGCTGGGGGCGTTCGTTGGAAGCCTCCCGCAAATAGCGACAGGCTCGATCGGCCAGTCCTAGAGCGAGGACGCTGGTGGAGAGGTTGCCTGCCGAGTTGTCGCCATTAGGGGGTAGCCGCAATCGGTAGGCGTCAGGAATCGTTGCATCGCTCAGTTCCACCTTCCCTGTGTGGCTACCCTGAAGGGCCAGCAGCGACTGGGGCGCGTGGCAAGCGATCTGGGGATGTGGAAGTGGAACGGCAAAAAAATGAGACTGTCCCGATGGGTCGCTGGCGCCGACCACCAGGATCTGCGCGTGGTGGGGGCCGGTGACCCAGGGGCAAAAGCCATGGAGATGCCAGAGCCCGTTGCTGCCCTGTCTCGCGGAAAGCGCGGGTTGTGCCAGATGCTGGCGGCTGGTGGTCAGGTGACTGATGCCGACGGTGGCGAAGACGCTGCCATCGGCCAGGTGGGGCAGCCATTGGGTAAGTTCTTCGGAGGCGCCTTGAGCGATTCGTTTTACGGCGGCGACTCGCTGTGTCAGGATGAAGGCGGTTTTCAGGGAATGAGCAGCCAGCCAGCGATATCCGTGCAAGACCTCTTCCTGAGGCCAGCCGAATCCCCCCTGCTCTTCCGAGAGGAACCAACGATGGACTCCATGCTGTCCGCATGCGGCGAGTTCCCGGGAGGGCCACTGCGACTCCATCGAGGCGCTGGGTCCATCGAGAAGGGCTGCCAAGGCGGGGCCATGCTGGAAGGCGGTCTCCTCGTCGATGCCTGTGCGGCCCCCCGTCAGCCACTCAGAGAAACTTTTGGGTGGAGGTGCTGCGGGGGGCATCTATGGGATCCGCTCACTTTCCATTCATCGTTGGAGTCGACGGTCCGTTGCGGGCGCCAGAAGCGGTCGGGGGCCATCCTGCGGATGCGACCGAAAGCCAGCTGGCAATTAGCAGCATCCCGCCCAGGGGCGCTACGTGCGCCAGTTGCTTGATCCCCGAGATGCTCAGACCATACAGCGATCCACAGAAGCAGAGCATCCCCAGGAGCATCAGGCCGACGGCGATGCGAAAACGGCGAGCGGTAATTGGAGTGGCAAGGGCAGCCAGGGCTAGGCAGGCGAGAGTGTGTAGCAGGTGGTACTGCACGGCGGTGCGAAATTGATCGAGTCGTTTCTGGAGGACGGCTTCCTCCAGTCCGAGGCTAGCCAAATAGCCTGGCAGCGCGTGGGCGCCGAAGGCTCCCATGGCAACTCCCAAAGCCCCCAGCAGGCCGATGACCATCAGGAATTTTGGCGATGCAATCATCGATGGAATCCCTAGGAGGCCTCGGTATCTGTGAAAGGTTCCTCCAGCCAATGACGAACGCTGGCCATCAAGCGGTCGATCGCCAAGGGTTTGCGGAGGTAGTCGTCGACCCCCAGCATTTCGGCGTAGGCTTTGTGCCGTTCCCCTTCGTTGGCGGTCATCATGATGATCCGCATCGGCGGCAGGGAGGCACGATGGAGCGATTCCAGCACCAGAAATCCGCTCCGCTTGGGCATCATCATGTCCAGCAGCATCAGGTCGGGCTGCACCTGCTCGGCCATCGCCAGCCCCTGGTTGCCATCCCGGGCTACCAGCACCTCGTACCCTTGCTCTTCCAATGCGTAACGAACCGCTTCGATGATCTCAAAGTCGTCATCGACGATCAGGACTCGCGGTTGCCGTTGATCGCGTTTCCAGGCGGGGGCAGTGTCCATGGCGGTTCTCTGCGTTGGAAAACTTGGAAAGAAGCTCTTCTGCATTTTATGCGTTGAGTTGGGATCCAGCGAGGCGCATTTTGGTGAAAGGAGAGTGGCTGGCTGGAAAGAATGCTGATTTCCAAAGATTGCCGAAGCGGTTATCCTGTCAGGATGGAACAAGAAAATTTGGAAGAGCAGATTGTCGCACTGGTTGGTGCGGCTGGTTATCGTCCCATGAAGCCTCGCGGCTTGCTGAAGGAACTGCGGCTGGACGATTCGCGTTATGGGGAATTGAGGCGATTGATCAAGCGGCTGGTGCGCGCCGGCAAGCTTCGATTTGCAGCCAATCATTTGCTGCTACCACCGCTCTCCAGTGGCCCGCTCGCCAGTGCACCGCTTCCTACCCAGTCCTCTCCGGGCGAGTCGCCGTCCCGATTGCAGGAACCGTCGCTTCCGGGTGGCGGGGACTCGCGTCGCACTCCCCTGCAGCGCCGGGAGCCACAGGAACGTCGTCAGCCTTCTTTCTTGACCGAAGCGTCGCTGGAAGAAGTCGAGGAGGCAGAGGCAACTGATCGATCGGAGAGTTCATCGCGACCAGAAAGGCGCGATCACCAGCAGGTCGTCGAGGGGGTTTTTCGTTCGACGCACTCGGGATATGGTTTTTTTCGCCCCGATGGAGTCAATCAGCGAGAGGAAGACCTTTTCGTCCCACCTTCTGCGACTGGAGGGGCGATCGATCGCGACCGCGTGCGCGTGCGGGTCAGTCGAGGCAGGCAGGGGAAATGGGAGGCGAGGGTGCTGGAGGTGATCCAGCGCCATCGACGTCAATTCTCAGGTACCTATCTGGTACAGGAAGGCAAATCGCTGGTCTGGTTGGATGGGGTGCCACTGGCGCAACCGGTGAGGCTGGGAGATGTGCGCGGGGTGCCGCTGGCCCCCGACGACAAGATCATCGTCGAGGTGGTTCGTTTCCCGGAAGGGGACCATCCAGGGGAGGCTGTGCTTCTGGAGGTGCTTGGTAGCGCTCGCAACCCGATGGTCGATACGCGAGCGATTGAGTTCCAATTCGGTCTACCGGGGGAATTTCCACCCGAGGTGATCGATCAGTCGCGAGAGATTTCCGATCGCTTTCAGGAGGATGTGATTCCTGAAGATCGCAAAGACCTGACCCATCTGCCGACGCTGACCATTGATCCGATCGATGCGAGGGATTTCGACGATGCGATATCGCTAAGCGTCAATGAAGTGGGGCACTGGGAGTTATGGGTTCATATCGCCGATGTGTCGGCCTTCGTTCAGGAGGGAACCGCACTGGACGATGAGGCGAGGGAACGAGCTACCAGCATCTATCTGCCCGACCGTGTGATCCCGATGATCCCTGAGGTGATCAGCAATCATGTCGCCAGTCTTCAGCCCGATCGCAACCGATGGGCGATCAGCGTCCTGATGGAGTGGGCTCCGGAAGGGATTCTGGTCCACTGGGAGGTGCATCGGTCGGTGATCCGCAACCAATTGCGGCTTCATTACGAACAGGTAGATCAGTTCCTGAAGGCCCCTGATGCCTTTCGAGGCAAAATCCCGGATGTGATGCATGAGATGCTCAGCCAGATGGATCGGCTGGCGATGTTGCTGCGCAGGCGACGCCTGGAGGGAGGTGCGATCGAGCTGTCGCTGCCAGAGGTGAAGATCGACCTGGATCGTGGCGGCAAGGTCAAGGGAGCGCATCTGGAGATACAGACCGAGAGCCATCAGATCATCGAAGAGTTCATGCTGGCTACCAATGAGACGATTGCTGCGTGGATGGATCGCGACCAAGTGCCATTTGTAAGGCGCGTCCACGGGGCACCCAAACCGATCGCACTCCGGAAGATGACGGAGTTTGTCCGCGACTTGGGGGTCGAGTGCGGATCGCTGGCCGATCGCTTTGAGCTGCAGCGCGTGCTGCAGTCGGTGCGAGGGATGGGGATCGAATACGCAGTCCACTACAGTACATTGAAGAGCCTTGCCAAAGCGGTTTACCAGGTGGAGCCGGATCGTCACTACGCGCTCAATAAGGAGCACTACTGTCACTTCACCAGTCCGATTCGAAGGTATCCCGATCTGACGGTGCATCGGTTGGTGATGGAGCGGCTGGAGAAACGCACGGGGCGGGGAGATCGGATGCAGTTGGAGGCATTGGCGGACCATTGCAGCCAGCGCGAGCAGCGAGCGGAGGCGGCTGAGCGGGAGTTGGTGAAGGTGAAGCTGCTGCACTACATGAGCCGGCGGGTTGGGGAGAGCTTTGAGGGGTTGGTAACCGGAGTGAAGGCGGATGGGCTCTGGATTCGCGGGATCGACATACCAGCCGAAGGATTCCTCCCCGTTCAGAGGTTGCCACAGGATCGATACCGCTGGGAGCGGCATGGGATGCGGCTGGAGGGGTACCGCAGTGGCAACTGCTTCCAATTGGGGGATCCACTTCGCGTCCAAGTGCATCAGGTCGATCTGGTTCGGCGTCAATTGGTCTGGGGGTACCTAGAACGGCTTTCCTCAGGCGTCACCCCGCCACGGGCCGCCACCCCTTCGGCTCGCAGTCCTGGCCGGAGTGGAAAAAAGCAAGGCGATGCCAAAGGGGGCCGAGGCAAACCGATGCGACGCAAAGGGAAGGCGAGACACTTTGGGGAAAATCTTGATTCCTGATCCCCTCGGTGGGCTGGCCAACCGTTGCCATTGATCTACAATCCGACGCATCGAGCAAGCGAGTGGTCCATTTTGTTTGCGCGATGGCCAGATCCCCTCGAACGGATCTGATGATTGATCCTTGCCAATTTGGAACCAGACCCGCGGAAGCGTCGCATGGCGCCCGGGTCGTTGACACAGACCGCACCCGGCGTCAGCTTGGGCGGAGGGGGTCCCGTTTTGCGTCCCAGCAATGGTTGGACATACGCCCAATCGGCGACCTGCGGTCTGATTGCTTACGGTCAACGTTGGTCCCATCGAGATCCTCACGTTGGCTCGGAATGGCCTCTTGGCTGGATCGGGCAGGAATCGCATCGAAGTTCCCCTGACCATTTGGCGATTTCTGTTGGCGTGGGTTCTGTTGGCGTGGGGAATCCGACCGTACCGCTCAGGCCGAATGCCGGTCCAGAGCAAACCGTTGAGAGGGTTCTATCGCAAGATGCGTCGATTCCCGCTTGGGGAAGGAGAGAGCGATGAGCGAAGCGACCAGGGTAACGCCTCTCCATGCTTGGCATGTGGCGCACGGAGGACGGATGGCGCCCTTTGCCGGCTATCAGATGCCGATTCAGTACACGACGATTGTGGAAGAGCACGAAGCGGTGCGGACCCGCGCCGGTTTGTTTGATATCTCCCACATGGGAAGGCTTCGATTCGATGGGCCGCGAGCCGACCAGTGGTTGAGTCGACTGCTGACGCGGCGAGTGCTCGATATGAAGGTCGGTCAGGTGCGTTACAGCCTGATGTGCCGCGAGGATGGAGGGATCCTCGATGACGTGCTGGTCTACTGTCTGGAGAGTCCAGGAGGCACCGTCTATTTTCTTCTGGTGGTCAACGCTGGCAATCGCGAGAAAATCGTGCGATGGATTGCAGATCATCGGGAGGGGTTTGATGATGTGCAGTTCCACGATGTCACCGAGCAAACGGCGATGATCGCCGTCCAGGGACCGATGGCACGTTCGATCTGCAAACCGCTGTTGCCGCCTGGCGTCCAGACCCTCGGAAATTATCGAGGTTGCGTGACGGAGCATTATGGAAAGCCGGTCATCGTCTCCCGGACAGGGTACACCGGGGAGGATGGCTTGGAATGGATCGTGCGCGAAGAGGATGCGACGCGGATCTGGGAGAATCTCCTCCTGGCAGGGCGAGAGCTGCCACTTCAGGTTGCCGGCCTGGGGGCTCGCGATACGCTCAGGCTGGAGGCAGCGATGCCGCTTTATGGGCACGAACTATCCGAGGAAATCCTGCCGATCGAAGCCGGGCTGGATTTTGCGGTGCAGGTTGAGGGTCGGCAGTGGATCGGTCGCGACGCAATCGTTGCTGCCGCAGAGGCGGGAGTGAAGAAGAGGCGGATCGGATTGACGCTGGATGGGAAACGTGCAGCCAGGCAGGATGCAACAGTGCTGGACGAGTCGGGCAAAGCGGTGGGGGTGGTGACCAGCGGAAGTTTTTCCCCGACGCTTCAAAAGCCGATCGCCATGGCCTACGTAGATGCCAAGGTTGCTGATGACCCTTCGGTCCGATACCAAGTCGATATCCGTGGCACGGTTCTGGCCGCGGTAAGGACACCGCTCCCTTTTTATCAACGGTCGTCCTGAGTGCATTGTGGAAGGCAGCCATTTCCATTTTTCAGTCGAAAGTGAAACAAGATGACACGTGATCCAGCAGCACTGAGGTACTTGGCGAGTCATGAGTGGGTGGAAGCCCCTGATTCGGCCAATGCAGGGGTTGTCGCTATCGGGATTTCATCGTTTGCTGTCGAGCAGTTGACCGACTTGGTTTATCTGGCTTTGCCGGTTGTAGGCCGAGAGGTCAAGCGTGGCGATGAGGTTGGGGAGGTGGAGTCGGTCAAGGCGGTCAGCACCATCTACAGTCCGGTCAGCGGCCAGATTGTGGAAGTCAACAGCCAACTGGCTGATCAACTGGATCAACTGAAAGACGATCCGTACGGGAAAGGCTGGCTGGTGAAGATCCGGATGAGCGATCCAAAGGAGTGGGATGGGTTGTTGGAGGCGGGCCCGTACCAGGCCCAGTGCGATCAGTCCCACTGAGCCTCCCGGCAGGCGATAGCAAAATTTGGGGATTCGGCCAAGCGGGTGGGCAGTGAATCCTTTCGATCCACAGCGGTCCTACCAAGGGACGCTGTCCCCCGCACGACGCTCTTTCACAATCGAGAAGGCCTTTTCTGGACCGGCTTGGCGCGTTCGCCCGGCGGGTGTCCCGAGGAAACTAGTAGGAGCTAAGCATGTCCTATTTGTATGCGACCGAAGCAGATCGGCGCGCGATGCTGGAAGCGATCGGCGTGGAGTCGATCCAGCAACTGATCGACGATCAGGTCCCCAAGAAGCTGCAGATGCAACGGCCCCTGGATATCGCTCCAGGTGTCGGGGAGCTGGAATTGACGCGATGGATGCAGCGGCTGGCAGCCAGAAACCAGGGGGCCGAATCGATGGTCTGTTTCCTGGGGGGCGGAGCCTACGATCACTTCATTCCAGCAGCGGTCGATCAGATCGCAGCCCGAGGCGAGTGGTACACTTCGTACACCCCGTATCAAGCGGAAGTCAGTCAGGGCAATTTGCAGGCGATGTTCGAATACGAATCGCTTGTGTGCGAACTGACCGGGATGGATGTCTCCAACGCGAGTGTTTATGAAGGGGCGACCGCCGCGGTGGAGGCGGCCTTGATGTGCCTGTCTTTGGACGCCAAACGCCGCCGCGTGGTCGTTTCCGAAGGGTTGCATCCCCACACGCGCTCTGCGCTCCAGACCTATCTGCAGTGGATCGATGGAACCTTGGTGGTTGTACCGACACACGATGGGCTGACCGAGATCGCCAGTTGGGGGCAGGCGATCGATGAGAAGACCGCTTGTGTGCTGGTGAGCCAGCCCAATTATCTGGGTTCGCTGGAATCGGTCGATCCGCTTGTCGCTGCTGCGAAAAAGGCAGGAGCCCAAGTGATCGCTGTCGTCGATCCGATCAGCCTTGGCGTGCTGAAGCGACCTGGTGATTGGGGAGCCGATCTGGTGGTGGCCGAGGGGCAGCCCCTCGGGAATCCACTTGCCTATGGTGGTCCCTACCTGGGGATTCTCGCCTGCCGAGATGCGTTGGTCCGTAGGCTCCCTGGTAGGATCGCAGGTCAGACAGAAGACCGGCATGGCAATCGCTGCTGGGTGCTGACGCTGCAGACACGCGAGCAGCACATTCGCCGGGAGAAAGCGACCAGCAACATCTGCACCAATCAAGGTCTGCTGGCGCTCCGAGCCACCATCTATCTCTCGCTGCAGGGCCCCCAGGGGCTTCGATCCACCGCGCTGCAGTGCGGTGAAAAGGGGGAATATCTGAAGTCGCGAATCCGCAAGTCGCGAAGAGTTGAACTGGCCTGGGAAGCGCCAACATGGAGGGAGTGCGTTGTGAGGGATCGCAAGGGGCAGGTGGAGTCGCTTTTGGCGCAGCTGCGCGACCGTGGGATGCTTGGAGGGATTCCGCTGGCCGATTGGGATCCCAAGTGGAACGATTGTTTTTTGGTGGCGGTCACCGAGAAACGGACCCGGCAAGAGATCGATGCGCTAGTCGATGCGATCGACCAAGTCAGTTGACCAATCCAACCAAGGAACCAATACGATGCGTAATGTGCAATCGACTCTTCTGCTTTCTGAACTGAGCAAAACTGGCCGATCGTCGGTCCAACTTCCTCCTCTGGATGTGCCCGAAGGAGCGTGGGCCGAACAGGTGCCATCCGGTCTTCTGGCCGACCGTCCCCCGGCTTTACCCGAACTGGCCGAAGGGGATGTGGTGCGCCACTTCACCAATCTGTCGACGCTGAACATGTCGGTGGACACGCACTTCTATCCTTTGGGCTCGTGCACGATGAAGTACAACCCAAAGAGAAACGAACGATTGGCGAGCATGCCAGGGATGATCGATCTGCACCCGATGCAGCCCGATCAGACCGTTCAAGGACTGCTGGAATTGCTGTACGAATTGCAGAAGGATCTGGCGGAAATCTCCGGGTTACCTGGTGTCAGTCTCCAGCCGGCCGCTGGTGCCCATGGGGAGTTGACTGCCCTGATGGTAGCGGCCGCTTGGTTCCGCAAGAAAGGGGAGAGGCGTCGGCAGGTGCTAACCCTCGACTCGGCTCACGGCACCAACCCCGCCAGCGCCAAGATGGCGGGATGGGATACAGTGACCGTCAAGAGCGGGCCAAATGGACTGGCCGACCTGGACGATCTCCAATCCAAGATCAGCAGCGACACGGCGGTGCTGATGATCACCAATCCCAACACGCTGGGGCTGTTTGAAAAGCAGATAGCGACGATCTGCCAGTGGGTCCACGATGCCGGCGGATTGGTTTATCTCGACGGTGCCAACATGAATGCCATCTTGGGGATCGCACGCCCCGGGGATTTCGGTGCCGACATGATGCATTACAATCCGCACAAAACCTTCAGCGGTCCTCATGGTGGGGGAGGTCCTGGTGCGGGGCCGATCTGCGTGAGGGATTTTTTGGAACCGTTTCTCCCGGCACCGGTCGTTGCACTCCGCGATGGCAGCTATTACCTCGACAGCGATCGTCCCTGGAGCATCGGGCGGGTGAGAAGCTTTTTTGGCAACACCGGTGTGCTTGTTCGCGCTTCCTGCTACATCAAGACGCTTGGCGGGCCGGGCCTCCGTGAGGCAAGCGATGTGGCGGTGCTCAATGCGAATTACCTGTTGGCACGTTTGAGCGAACTGCTGCAAGTGCCGCACGGCAATCGTTGCATGCACGAATTTGTTGCCTCCGCCAGCGAAGTGAAAAAGAAGCGAGGGGTTAGCGCGATGGACCTGGCCAAGCGGATGCTGGACTTCGGGTTTCACGCACCGACCGTCTATTTCCCGCTGACAGTTCCCGAGGCATTGATGATGGAACCGACAGAGACCGAGAGCAAGGAGACACTCGACGCGTTTGTCGAAGCATGGCGATCGATCCTGGAAGAACCCGCGGTGCGCCTGCATGAGGCGCCGCATTCGACCCGAGTCAGTCGCCCCGATGACGTGCTGGCAGCCCGGCAGCCGAGGACCCGATGGACGGCGTTTTGATCCCTTTCGCTTGGGGAAGTGGTGAGGAGAATATGGCCCGCGACCAGCACATGGCGATGGTCGCGGGGCGGCGTTCCTCTGCGGCGTTAAGGGTCTATGGCTGGAAGGAGCCGACGCTGTCGCTCGGACATTTCCAGCAGGAGACCGACATCCCGGATCGTCTGAAGCGGATAGCGCAAATTCGACGGCCCACTGGGGGAGGTGCGATCGTTCACCATCGCGAAGTGACCTACGCACTGGCCATACCAGTCGATCCAGCAAGGAATGTGAAGGGAGAGGAAAGCCGGCTCTATGCCGTCGTCCATGAGGCGGTGGAGCGAGGATTGAGAAAGCTTGGTTGGCCGGCACGACAGGCAGGCGAATCGTCGGGTACCCAGCCAAACGGTACGGCGCATCCTTTCCTTTGCTTTGAACGGCGCTACCCCGTCGACTTGGTCCTGGGGGAATCCAAAATTCTTGGGTCAGCCCAACGGCGACTTTCTTCCTGTGTCCTTCAGCATGGCAGTCTTTTGCTGGCGAAGAGCGATCAGCTGACGCCTCATTTGGAGGGGGTTTGTGACTTTCCTGAAAGGTTGCCAGTGGAGCAGTCGGAGTCGGTGGCTTGGGGGTTACCTGAGTCAACGTGGGACGATGCGATGACAACGGAAGCGAACATGCTGGCGGGCTGGGGGGCGTGGATGGCCTGGGTAATTCAAGTCGCGATCTCGGAGTCGCTCAAGATGAAATGGAGTGAGGCGTCCGCTTTGGATTGGCTGGAGATGGACAGCGGAAATAGCAGCATCCGTGGTTCGTGATTTTGCAGGGGTCGCGTAGCGATCATTAGCATTTGCTTCGTGAACTGGATAGGATATAGGAAGATACGCGTCGAAGCGATCAGCAACCTGAGAGTGGACCGAGTGTCCGGGCAGTGGTGGTTTGCACGACGGTGAGCCTAGGTGTTAGCGGACGGAATGCGGGATTGAGGATCGTTCCTGATTTGTGGACGTTCGGGCAGCCTGGAACAGGACAGGGCGACAAGCATGCAGTTGAAATTGAAGGTGCTGGCTGGAGCGCATGAAGGGAAAGAGATCCCGATCCAGACGGAGAAGTTTCTGATCGGCCGCAGCGATTCGTGTCAACTGCGGCCCAAGAGTGAGTCGGTCAGCCGCAGGCATTGTGCGTTGATTCAGAAGGATGGTCGGTTGCTGTTGATCGACTTGAAGAGTCGCAATGGGACACTGGTCAATGGGAAAGCGGTGCAACCCGATCGCGCTAAGATTTTGAAATCGGGCGATCGTATCCAGGTGGGGCAACTGGAATTTGAGTTGGTGATGGAGATGGAGCTAGGGGGAGCCCGCAAGCCGGAAGTGCGCAGTGTTGAGGATGTGATTGAGCGGACGGTGGAGCAATCGAACGAGAATCGTTCGGTGGAGATCGACATCAGTTCTTGGTTGGAAGAAGCAGATCAGGTCGATCGCGGTGCGGTGCCATCCAGTTTTGAGACCCGCCAACTGGTTTTGGAGGATACCGGTTCGATTGGCAAAAAGGACGCCGAGGAATCTGGCTCGGGGGACGAAGAGACCAAGGGAGCCAAACCCTTGGCATCTGGAAAGTTGCCCAAGGTCAACAAAGGTCCGACTTCCAAGAATTCCCGAGACGCGGCTCAGGAGACGCTGAAGAAGTATTTCGGTGGTCGAGGTTGATAACCGATTGGTGCTTATCTGATCGCTTCGAGCCAAGGGCTTCTCCATAGTTCCGCTTCTTGTGCCTTTAGTAGCGGGAGTTTGCATCGGGAGGATCTTGGAGTGATTCGCTGGCTGCAGCTTGGTCAGTAATCGGGCAGGGACAAGCCGCAGGGGGTGCCGGTGCGAAGACATAACCCAGGTTGCAATCTTCTTCCTTTCCTGATTGGCTCGGTGGTGCTATCGAGCTCGATTTTTTCTTGTCGGTTTCTTTGGTCACAGCAGACGACCATCATTCTGAACAATGGCATGCGTCTGGGGCCAGGTCGGACGGGTGAGACATCCGGCTTGGATCAGAGTGCATTTTCCCCCCAGCGAGTTGGTGGGGGTGAGCCGAAGGCCAAGCCGATCACGCTGCTGGACGATCAGTTGCGTTTGACATTCTTTCATACGCGCACCATCGCCAATGAGTCGGTAGGTGGTGGGGAGCCATTGACGATTGTTCTCCCCAATGCGGCGCGTCGGGCGACCAAGGGAAAGATCATGGCGGGCCTGCTTCGGACCTTGCAGGTCACACCGTTCGATGATTTCGGCCGGAGGATCTACACCGTCACCACCCCAAGTGGCCCCCTGACCATTCTCCAGGGGATCACCGAAGTGACGGCTCAATCGGTTCGTGTCGAGAGTCTTCAGACGGACAACGCAGTCATCTGGGACATGCGTCTGGCTCTCTCTTCCATCCCCTCCGATCGGCTCAAACAGATCCTGATCACCAACATTGATCGGCGCGATCCCCAGCAATGGCTGGACGTCGTCAATTTGCTGAGGGAGTCGACTCGCTACAGCGATGCCAAGGAGGTGTTGCTGGAGGCGATGCAGACCCTTCCCGAATTGGAAGTTCATCGCGATCAAATTGGGCTGCTGGATCAGCAGCTGGCCGATCAGTTGTTTGAGGAAGTGCAGTTGCGGCGGCAGTCGGGACAAGAGCGGCTGGCGGAAGCACTGCTCAGGGGGTTTGACCCGAGGACATTGGCGGATGAGACCAAACTGAAGATTGAGCGGCGGATCCTGGAATCGCAGGCGTTGGAGGAGCAGGATCGGCAGACCATGGAGGCGATCTCCGAGGATGTCAGGAAGTTGGAGGATCCTCAGGTGCAAGCTTCCTTGCAGGATTGGGTCCAGGAATTATCCGACCACCTGAACTCCGCCACTCGCGATCGACTGGCCGATTACTTGCGGCTTCGCGATGACGCGACGCTGTCGACCGAGCAGCGGCTGGCCTTGGCGGTGGGGGGGTGGGTCCTGGGATCTGGGGCAGGGATTGAGGACCTGGGGTTGGCTTCCAGTTTGCTGGAAGCGCGGCCATTGGTTTCGAAGTACCTGCAGAGTGGTGTGGGCGAGCAGGAGCGAGCCGACGTGTTGTCGAGCATCCGGCAGTTGGAGGCTGGTGTACCGCGTTACATCGCTCCCATGCTTGCCTTGTTGTTGCCCCCCGATCCGCTTCCCGAACCGCTGCCGGACCATCCGCTTCGTCATGCCTTGACCGTCCAGACACCGCTGTTTTCCGACCAGCAGTTGCCTGGATACTTGATTCAACTTCCGCCGGCCTATGACCCTTATCGCTCCTATCCCTGCATTCTGGCGATCCATGGGCAGTTCACGGATGCTGCGGGAGAACTGGACTGGTGGGCGGGCAGATACTCGACGGAATGGAAGATGGCGATTGGTGAAGCCGCCAGGCACGGATTCATCGTGGTCGCACCGCAATGGAGGCGGGATGATCAGTTTGAGTACGAGGCGACCGAGGAGGAGCATGCCAAGCTACTGGTCTGTCTGAGGGACGCGATGCGAAGGAGCAGCATCGATGCCGACCGTATTTTTGTTGCAGGTCACCACATGGGAGGCGAAGCTGCTTGGGATCTGGCGCTCGCGCACCCAGACCTTTGGGCGGGAGCCGTGGTGGTGGCTGCCAACAAGAATCCGTTCATCCAGCATTATGCGACGCGAAACGCTCGCTACGTACCGCTCTATTATGTGACCGGTAGCATCGATGGGGTGCCTGCACCCTTGGCGCGAAATGGCGACGTCCTGGACCAGTATGTTCAGTCGTCGCGAAACGACTTCCTGATGACGCTCTACACGGGGCGAGGACGCGATCATTTTCAGGAGGAGTTGCCTCGCATCATGGAATGGCTGAAGGTGGCCAGCCATGTACGACCTGCTGCTCCCGAAGAGTTGACTCTGAAGACAGCGAGGCCAGGAGATCGGTTTTTCTGGTGGCTGGAGACCGGCGACTTTCCACCGGAGAAGATGAATCATCCGTTGCTTCCATTTGATGCAAAACGGGTGGTGGAGATTGAAGCCAATCGAAAACCGCTGACCAATCTCTTCACGATCGGTACCTTGCCGGCGCGCGGTTACACGCTGTGGTTGGAGCCGGGGAGCTTTGATTTCGAAAAGAAGTTGGTCCTACTGGATCGCGGGAAGAGGACGACCCAAGAGGTGCGTCCAGATCTTCAGTTGCTTTTGGATGATGCCCGAATGCGGGCCGACCGGAAGCGGCCTTTCTGGGCCAAAGTGGAGATCCCTTGATTGGCTCAGCGATTCTTCTCTTCAGATCTCCTTCTCTTCAGCGCTCCTTCTCTTCAGCGCTCCTTCTCTTCAGCGCTTCGTACCGCTGGAATCGACACTCCCTTGCCTGCTTTCCACTGGGGCCGCTGCAGCCTGGCGGTCGCTTAGCTGAATCGACTGCACCTGGCTAGTGGCCTCGGTTTCCGGAGTTGCTGCACCCAGAAGGAACGAACGGATCGACCAGCCCTGATCCTCGGTCTGAACGACGACACCTGAGGGAAGAAGGTACTTGCGCACCACTTCGTATGCGGGGAGCAAGTCGCCTTTGACTCGTTGAGTCTTGTCTCTCTTTTCGGTTTTTGAACGAAGAAGCCGATCGGCCAGGGTCGCCAGCATGCTTCGTGATTCCGGCAGTTTATCCTGGCGAAAAAGTTCGTATTGCATCTGGAAGGATCGGTCGGTTCGGTTGATCTGCCACATCGCTGAGGGCTTGCCGTCAGACAGCATCGCGATCGCTTGCTTGGCCCGCGCGAAATCCTGTTCGGCTGCAAGGGTGCCTTGCGGTTGGGATGAATCGAGATGGGTGATCGCTTCCTGGATCATTTCGGCATGGGAAGAGAAGAAGAGGAAGTCGCCATAGACGGCGATCGCCCAATTGCTCAACCATGGCTCCTCTTCCTCTTGAGCCGACTCATCGACTTCCTCCTTGTCTTTGCCCGTGTTGAATTCCCCAAAGCCATCGTCGATCAGGATATCGAGTTGCTGGTCATCCTTTCGGGCGACGCGCCAAAGCTTGTGACCCTGGAAATCGACCATCTCGGCATCCGGTTCGTCGCGCATCACCTTGTCGACAGAGACCGACAACTTATCGGCTTCCCGAATTCGAATGGCGATCATCGACCTTTTGCTGTCCGGGGTGATCGGTTCGACGCAGTCCCCCATCGCGTAGATTTCGTCGGTCAAGTACGGCATCAGTTCCTGGCGGATGTCGACTTGGGGGCCGAGCGGATCTTTTTGGATCTGTTCGATCACCTTGCTGAAGGTGCCTTCCTTCCCGGCCACTTCATCGACGAGTCCTTCCACTTTCCAGAAGGCATCTTTCAGGTTCCATGAGACGGCCATGAAAGAGGCGGTGGTTTGGCTGACCCAGGCAGGGACTTCGGCGGGGGTGTTGTTTGGAAAATCGAGGACCTGGACCGTTTTAGGCAGCGGCTGCGGTGCGAGGATGAAGGCTTCATGAAGGAGATCGAACGAGTCGCGTTTGATCGACGCTCGACCAGCCACGGCTTCGAGGTGTCCAAAGCCCTGGTTCTCGAGAGCCTTCAGAAGGTCGGATTGCTTGGAGACTGGTTTACGCGAGATGGTTCGGAGGACCTTGGCTAGGCCGATGGGGCGGACGAAGTAATTGAAATCCCACTGGCCCTGGAGGGTTTCCAGTTGGGCGTTGGTCTTTTGGAATGCAGGGGTGGTTGCCAGATCGTTTCCGTCGGGCTGCTGCAGCCGGCGCAGCATTTCGGTGATGGTCTGGAGGTCGTCTGCAACCCACAGTTGCTGGTTGATTTGGCCGTAGAAGGTTTCGATGACCTGGGATTCGCCAGGCTGCTTTGGAAGTTCGTAGCGGATGAGGTTCAGTTCACCAACTTTGCGATCTTCCCGCAACGCTTTGCGCTGAATCAATTCCTCATGGACACGTTCCAGAAGCTTGTTCTTTGCTTCCTCGCGGCCTTCGATATCGACGATCAAAGCGACCGAGTAGGGCTTGTTGGGGGTGTCCTGGCGATCGATCCAACCGACAGCGACTTGGCCGGAGCAAATGTCATAGATGTCTTGGGGGTGGAGGTTCA
>JBJSWM010000979.1:0-1831 GCA_046085865.1 Pirellulaceae bacterium | reverse complement strand
TGATCGATGGCACCTTGAAGCATGGAGTACTCTCCACTGACTTGGTAGGCGGCCACAGGCACCTGCAGAGTATGGGCCAATCGTGCGACGATGTCCAAGTAAGGCATCCCCGGCTTGACCATCACCCAGTCGGCTCCCTCTTCCAAGTCCAAAGCGGCTTCATGAAGCGCTTCCTGGCGATTGGCAGGGTTCATCTGGTAGGTCTTCTTGTCTCCTTTCCCAAGGGCACCGGCCGATCCGACGGCTTCGCGAAAGGGGCCGTAAAATGCAGAGGCGTACTTAGCCGCATACGACATGATCAGCGCATCGGAATACCCCGACTCGTCCAAAGCCTGTCGGATCGCCCCGATCCTTCCATCCATCATGTCGGATGGTGCCAGGACGGTGGCCCCCGCTTCCGCCTGCACGATGGCTTGTCGGCAGAGAACCTCTACCGTTGGATCGTTGACGATCTGACCATCGACCATCAGCCCATCATGTCCATGGGAAGTGTAGGGATCGAGTGCCACATCGGCGAGAAGTCCCAACGCATCACCAACGCGATCTCGGATGGCTCGCAGCGCACGGCATACGAGGTTGTTCTGGTTGCACGATTCCTCCGCCAATTCCGACTTCAGGTGGAGTGGTGTTTTGGGGAAAAGTGCCATGGCTGGGATTCCCAGTTGGACCGCTTCCGCTGCCGCTTCCACCGCCAGATCGATCGAAAGTCGCTCGACGCCGGGCATTGCACCGATTGGCTCCCTTTGTCCTTGGCCTTCGATCAGGAAGATTGGCCAAATCAAATTGGCAGCATCCAGTCGGTGTTCCTCGACCATCGATCGGGACCAAGCATAGCGGCGCAATCGCCGCATGCGGGTCGCAGGAAAGGGGCCGCGAACTGGCTGCCACATCGACATGCAGACACTCCTGGCATCGCACCATCTTGCCAAGCAGTCGAGGCAAGTTGTCGCTGGGAAGTTTAGGGGGTGGTGGGGAGTGGAGCGAGCCTCACCTGGAGTTGCATCGAGCGTCCCTGACGCCATATTGTCATCGGAACTGCCTGCTTTAGATCGGTCAGGCTGACCATCTGCACCAGTTGGGAATCGCTTTCCACTACCTGACCATTGTACTCCAGAAGCACATCCCCGGCTCGCAGTCCCGCCGTTTCGGCCGGGGACTTGGGACGGACTCCTTTGATGAGGACTCCACGCATCGCAGCAAGCCCAAGCTGTTGGGCTGCATTCAGGTCGTACTGGTAATCCATCACGATTCCTAGGTAACCTCGCCGAAATTCTCCCTGATCGACCAGTTGTCCGACCACCCCCATGACTAAGTTGATGGGGATACTGAATCCAATCCCTTCGCTGCCTCCTGAATTGCTGGCGATCGCGGTGTTGATGGCGATTACTTCGCCTTTGAGATTGAACAGGGGGCCGCCACTGTTGCCGGGATTGATTGCTGCATCGGTTTGAAAGAAATCCTGCACCTCGATCGTCCTTGTGCCTAGTTCCAGATCCCGTCGCCCTTTGGCACTGAGAATTCCTGTCGTGACACTGTGGGAAAGACCGAAGGGACTGCCGATCGCCACCACCTGCTCACCCACCTCCAACTTGTCGCTGTCACCAACTCTCGCCGCGATCCCGAATTCCTTGGGAACCTCCATCACCGCGATGTCGGTAGCGGCGTCTGACCATATTTTCACCGGGTTGATTTCCGCGCGATTGGAGCCTTGAATCAGGATCGCGGAGAGTGGAGCTGGTACGACCACATGTCGGTTGGTGATCACAAGCAAACGACCACGATACTCCACCAGCACCCCAGCTCCCGCCTCTTCAACTTCACCCGTTTGGTT
>JBJSWM010000978.1:0-2912 GCA_046085865.1 Pirellulaceae bacterium | reverse complement strand
GTCAAGAAGTCAAGAAGGCAAGAAGTCAAGAAGTCAAGAAGGCAAGAAGGCAAGAAGGCAAGAAGGCAAGCCCATGCCCATTTGAGATTGTTGCTTGGGTGTCCAGTTGGCATCTTCTGTGGGCTCTATCCTTAAGTCTCGATGCCGTTCCGAGGTTCCTTGACTGGTTTTTTGCAGCTCGGGGTTGTTCTTCCACAGCAATTAGTGGGATAGGAGGCTTGGGGGGAGATGCGAGACGCGATTGATGCTCTGAGGTATCCAGCGGCGGGAGTCCCAAGCCAGTTGGGTGATGGAGGTGTTGTAGATCGGGTAGTCGATCACTTCGTCGGGAACCAGCCCCATGATCGCCTCCAACAGTCGCTCCTTGAAATCGGCGTGAATCACCAGAGCGGCGTGCTGAGACTGCTGCGCCACTTCCTGTTCCAGCCACCGTTTGACCTGTGCCGCGCGAGCGATTGCTTCCTCATGCGACTCGTACTGGCGACCATGCCACCAGCCTTCCGGAGCGATCCTGGGATCGACCTTCCATTGTGGGAATCGCTTTTCCAGCTCCTCGCTTCCCATCCCTGGCCTTGGCTTCTTTCCGACCAGTGAATTACCGGCGTAGCAGCCCCCCTGCTCGAACAGATCTGCGCGGATCGCAGGAAGGATACCGGTTTGAGCGGCTAGCGGAACGGTGGTCTCCAGGGAACGCAGGAAGGGGCTGCAGTACAGATGCTGCACTGGCAGTTCCGGTTGCCAGCATCCAAGATGTTCCGCTTGACGCTTGCCCAGGTCAGTCAATCCGGGATCGTCGACTCGCTGCGAATCAGGGAGGGCATTGTTCAGCGATTGTCCGTGGCGAATGAGCGAAACGATTAGGGGCACAGGGAACCTCGATTCATCTTCATCCTAAAAATTTCCGTCAGAATGTAGCATTGGCTACAATTCGGTGGCATCGATGGCGTCGAATGTGGGGCGAAGGGCTTGATAGAGTTCCTGGTAGACGGGGAAGCGGGCGTCGTAGGCGGACTTTTCCTTTTTGCGAGCCGGAATTTTTTCGACCACCTGGATCGTCGCCTTGCAGGCTTCCTCGATCGATCGGTAGGCGCCGTCTCCCACCGCGGCCAGCAGAGCGACTCCAAAAGCGGGCCCCTGTTCAGCATTGATGGTGCAGGTGGACTGGCCAAAAATGTCGGATAGCATCTGCTTCCAGAGCGGGCTTTGGGCGCCACCGCCGCTCAGCCGGATTTCCTTGACGGGGATCTTCATCTGCTGCAGGATGCTGAGGCTTTCCCGCAGCGAATATCCAACTCCTTCCATCACCGACCTGGCCATGTGAGCTCTTCGGTGCGCATTGGTCAGCCCGATGAAGCAGCCTCTTGCTTTCGGATTGGCATGCGGCGTTCTTTCACCGGCTAGGTAGGGGAGGAAGTAGAGTCCTTCGCTGCCGGGTGGGATTAGCGAAGCCTCCTTGTTGAGCAGTTTGAATAGGTCCCGCGATGGCTTTTCATCTCCCCCTTGCAGCACCTGCTGGACCAGCCACTGCAGCGAACCAGCGGCCGAAAGAGTGACTCCCATCATGTGCCACTTGCCATGCACGGCGTGGCAGAACGTGTGGAGTCGTCCAAGGGAATCGATCTGTGGTTTGTCGCTGTGGACGAAGACGACACCGGAGGTGCCAAGCGACGCGGTGAGGATCCCTTGCTGGACGATCCCATTGCCGACAGCGCCGGCGGCGCAGTCCCCTGCTCCGCCAACCACCTTGCAGAGCGGGGAGAGGCCGAGCGATTTAGCGACTTCGGGGAGCAGCGTTCCGGTCACCTGTTCGGATTCAAAAACGGGCGCCAGGATCGATGGATCGATCTCCAGTTTGCTCAGCAGTGGCTTGGACCACTGCCTTTTGGCGACATCCAGCAGCAGCATGCCGCTGGCGTCGCTGGCGTCGGTCGCCAGTTGACCGGTCAGCCGCCTACGGATCTCGTCCTTGGGGAGCAGCAGATGCCGCAGGCGATCGTAATGTTTCGGTTCGTGCTTGCGCAGCCAGAGCAGTTTTGGAGCGGTGAAGCCGGTCAGGGCGGGGTTGGCCACCATCTCGATCAGCTTTGCCCTGCCGCCCGCGCGTCGAGTGATCTCCTCGCACTGCTCCCCGGTGCGTTGGTCATTCCATAGGATCGCTGGCCGAATGACCTGCTGTTTCGCGTCGAGAAAGACCGAACCGTGCATCTGGCCACTGAGCCCGATGGCCTTGATGTCGGCAGCGGGCACCTTGGCTTTGCGGACGACAGCGCGAATCGTCTTGACGGTCGCATCCCACCACGCATCCGGATCCTGCTCGGTCCACATCGGGCGCGGCATCAGAACTTCGTAACCGGCCGATGCCTCTGCCAGGATGCGCCCCTGAGCATCGATCAGGAGACTCTTGGTTCCTGAGGTACCGATATCGACTCCCAGGTAATATCCCATGGCGGGTGCCCTTTTCGAAAGACGCGAGGAAATCGGGTGGAGTTGGTTGGAAGGAGAGTTCCATCGTCCCCCGAAAACGCCATTTTACCAGCGAGCGAGCGATTTTAGGCAGGGGTGGGGGGCTTGGTTGGGTGCTGGCCTTGAGGAAACCAAAACCGCCTGGGGCTCGTAGTACCCTGCACAGGATCTTTGCTACCGGGCTTTGGGTAGCCGCGATCCACTGCCTAGGATTCCCAATGGCCTGGTACTAGGAGATTCGGGTTCTGAATCCCTTCCCCGTAGCCTTACGACTGGTAAGGTGGCTTGGCGACGGGAAGTGAGCCGAGTGGCGGGTGACCGACGGGAAGCGATTTCGAATCCAAGAAGAGTGCCGTCAGGCAGGAGTTGACTGGATGAGCTGCTGGAGGGTTGGAAAGGATCGATGGATCCGTGGTGTGCTGCTGCTCTTGGTGGCTCTTGGCCTGGGG
>JBJSWM010000977.1:0-2102 GCA_046085865.1 Pirellulaceae bacterium | reverse complement strand
CTGCAGCTGGCTCTTTATGGCGTGGAACTCTCCCTTCGCGTCGGCTCAAGGGGCCCTTTCGGTACCGCTATCTGCGCAGGTTCAGCGATGGGAGGCTCGCGCCAGCCAGATAGATCCCCGCGTGACGGCCGACGAGTCGATTCAATTTCTGCTGGAGAAGGAGGGCAAGCCGCAGGATCTGCAGCAGGCGATTTTCGATCCCATGGCGACGGAGAGGCAGGGGAAGTTAGTTGTCTGGATGATGGGAAGAAGTCCTGAACTTTTTGACCGACTGGCCAGTTACGGCTTCCATGCTTTGCGAGTCCATTATGCCAATGGTTGGTTTTCGAGATTCTCCAAGGAAGTGCCTCCGGGGGACACGGAGTTTTTGGGGAGGATTCGACTGGAAGCGGCGACGGGGGAGGATTTCAGCGAGGTGGTCGAGATTGCTGGGCCCGATGGCATGATGGAACGGGTGCGTCAGTTTCTGATCTGGCTGCATCAGCAAGCGCCCGAAGCAGGCTGGGGGCAATATTTGACCGACGAACAGTCTGCCGTGCGATGGGATCGCGTGGTGATGGCGGGAGCTTCCCATGGCGCTACCACCTCCGCGCGATTTGCCAAACACCAACAGGTGGCTCGTGTGGTGATGTTCTGCGGGCCACGCGATCAATTCGAAACATGGCAGGGACTCCCTTCGGCGACGCCGCTGGAGCGATATTTTGGGTTCACGCACACGTTGGATGATGGATGGAGCGACGATCATTATTGTCGATCGTGGGAGCTACTGGGTTTGCATCGACTGGGGCCGCTTGTCGACGTCGATCAGCATCAACCTCCTTACCAATCGACGCGTCGGCTGATCACTTCAGCCGACGTGAAGGGGGATGCCAAAAGAGCGCATAGCTGCGTGGTCCCAGGTGGTGCTGCGCTTCGCAAGGCAGATGGAAGCTGGTTGCACGAACCGGTCTGGCGCTACCTTTTTCTTCACCCCGTCGATGAGGTTGGCGCTCTTTCGCCTATGGACGCCGACTGCAATCACGCTCAGTAAGCACTTGGAATCGGTCCTGTGGGGTGGCTGGCAAAAAACGGAAGCGTTCGCGGTAGCTCAGATTCCATGAATCATCCAGCGGGGGCGACCGCTGGGTGGCGTCGACACCGATTGCGATGCATGGAGTGACCAAGCGACATTCTGTTAAACCGCCACAGGTGCGCGAATGGCTGGGTGGGGATGGTATCCCTCCAATTGCACGTCCCCTGGTTGGTAGTCGAGGATGGATGGACGTGGCTTGGCGACCATTAACGTGGGAAGTGGCCGCACTTCACGCTGAAGCTGCAGCTTCACCTTGTCGAAATGATTGCTGTAGACATGGGCATCTCCCAGCGTATGGATGAACTCGCCAGGTTGGAGGCCACAACTCTTGGCCATCAGGATCGTCAGCATGGAGTAGGAAGCGATATTGAAGGGGACTCCCAGGAAGAGGTCGGCGCTACGTTGATAAAGCTGGCAGCTGAGCCGTCCGTCGGCGACATAGAATTGGAACAGTAGATGGCAGGGGGGCAGTCGCATTTTCGGCAGGTCGGCAACGTTCCAGGCGCTGACCACCATACGGCGCGAATCGGGGTTGGTTCGAATCTGCTTCTCAACTTCCGCAATTTGATCGATCGTCGATCGGTCGGGGCACTCCCAGCTTCGCCATTGCTTGCCGTAGACAGGGCCCAGTTCGCCGTCGGAGTCGGCCCATTCGTCCCAGATCGATACCTCGTGGTCCTTCAGGAATTTGATATTGGTTTCCCCTCGCAGAAACCACAGCAGTTCGATTTCAATGCTGTGAAAGTGAACTTTCTTGGTGGTCAGCAACGGGAATCGCTCCGAGAGATCGAATCGCATCTGGGCGCCAAAAACGCTGCGGGTCCCCACTCCCGTGCGATCCGACTTTGGGTGCCCCGTCTCCATCACCCTCGCCAGAAGCTCCAAATACTGCTGCTCCATTTCACCGAGCTCCTTTCTGTTTCGGCTAGGGCTGATCTGTTATGGGCGCGATCGGAAACGGGACGTTGCCGGTGATCGACTGGTGATCGAGCCTCGATTTTCCATGGAGCGAGTCATTAGTCGACCCCAT
>JBJSWM010000976.1:0-1988 GCA_046085865.1 Pirellulaceae bacterium | reverse complement strand
CGTGTCACCCGCCATAGACCACATCGTGGCATTTCAAGGTACTTGGCATCCTCGGACGTCAGCTTGTCCGCTGGAACCTTCTCCACCTGCTCTTGCCTTAGCGTGCGATTGACGCGGACCCAATCCGCTAGTGATCCCGGAGCCGGTTCGTTCTTCCAGTGCCCGCCGGGACGGGACCCCCGATCGGCAGTTTGACCGGGAGGAAGCGACTCCAGCACAATGGGCATCTGGCCACGGCCTCTCCAGTACGACTCCAAAACGGGATCGGTAAGTGACCTTCCTACCAGATCCTGAAATGGCTCTTTAGGATTTCCGTCCGACACATGCAACTCCATCGATCAACAAGGACTGGCAATAGCAATCATGTGTGAAATGGGTCGGAAGCAGATGAGCCATGAACGGTGATGATGGGCTAACGACATTCGCTGTCACCACAGGAATCAGATTGAATCTGGTAAACAAACAGCTCGGTCAGAACGAAGGTCTCTTCGGACAATTGATTCAGTCGACGATGGATGACCCCTTTTGGACTTACGGATTCATCGCCGCTCCAAACTGGGTACAAAAGGCACGAGCCTTCTTCTCTAACAACTTGGCCCAGAAGGGCAAGCAGTTCACGGACGCTTGCCCGGTCGGACATCGGATCTGCTCGGTCGTCGAGCATGCCCTCGTAGTATTCGATTGGATCCTCCGCATGGACGCTGGGGAATCCACAACTGCATCCTGTATGGGAACCCAGGTGGTAGACATTCCGCGTCTTCAAGAAAGACAGAACTGCCAAACCCACCTGGGGAACGGGCCGAACGCTGAGAAACGGTCCTTCTTGAAGCTCCAAATCGCAGTGGGTTCCCAGGTACAACGCGAGGCACATGCTTCAATAATCCAGTTCCTCGGTGATCGATCGACCGCTTATCGAATGGGAGGCAGTTCCTCGTCCCCCTGGATCGACTCGGGTCCACTCCCCTGCTGAAGCGGTCTGTCCTCTACGGGAGGGTTGGCAATTTTGGGAAGGGGAACGTAGAGCACATCGTCACGTGTCGACTTGATTTCGAACTTGTCTGTGACGGTAATCTTCGCATCTTTCGCGACCCCATCCTTGGTGTAGTCAATCGTACGCTCAACCTTCGCAGAATCCCCTTGATCCGCAGGAGCCGACTCCACGCAAGGGGCTGCCTCCTGAATTTCGCCCAATCGCTTGAAGACCATCATATCGCCTTCGAAAACCAGGCCAAACAGGTCTGCGGTCTGGCAGTTACCGCATTCAGCTCCCTGCATGACCTGAGGGCAATTGGTGTAAGGAAGGAACCCTACATAGCGGAATCCGTAGAGTCTCTTGCGTCCGGCACCGTCGCGCCCAAGCACCGATTCGTAATAGCCAAGAGGTACATTGGTGGCTTTGACGGTGCAGGCAGGTCCCATCATCCGTTTCGAAGCATCGTCACCCTGTCGACCGGCCGGGACGGGAAGGCTACCCAACGCACCGATGAGACTTGCAGCTGCTTCCATATTCTCGTCGGTCTGCGAGTCAAGATTTTGGCTGATCTCGGTCAGATTCCATCCATCTTCTAGTTTGATACTGACATCCGCAGTGCCGAAACCGGTTCGAACGTCAATCGCGTACTCTTCTTCAAAGTCAGGAAGATAGACCAACTGAATATTGACGTAGCGAGGGTCTGGAACGGTGGTTGTGGAGACGGTCTTCTCTTTTTCCGAAGTCGTCACCTCAGCGACACCCGAGGTGACCATGAGGTAGGGCTTGGGACGGTAGTACCGAATCCCCTTATCGTGGACGGTGGGGTTCGGCAAGACTCGCACACGAGGAGTGCACCCAGTCAAACCAATCAGATTGGTGGCAAGAAGCACTAGCAATATGGCATAACGCATCGGAGTGGCTCCCAAAGTCGATCGGGTGAGATGCGAACTCGCATCGCCTTTTCGACGATCGGAGATGGACGTCGATTTCTTCGGGTAAAGATGCAAAAAAATCG
>JBJSWM010000975.1:0-2081 GCA_046085865.1 Pirellulaceae bacterium | reverse complement strand
AGCGACCGCTTCTTTTTTTGGAAGAGCGTCGGTGGGATACAACAGCATCGAATTCCAATCGCTCTCCACCCTCGAGCACCACCGCAGCGACTTGCCCTCGCTCCGAAACAATCTGCTGCACGTCCGACTGGGTGCGGATGGTAACTCCTAGTTCCAATGCCAGCTTCTGCAACGCTTCAGGAACAGCTCGAGTTCCTCCGATTGGGTACCAGACTCCTTCTTCCGTCTGCATGTGAGCGATGCCACAGAGCACAGCTGGGGAGGCTTCTGGGGAGCTACCGACGTATTGCGTGAAATGGTCGATCATCTGAGCGGCCTTTTCGTCGGGCACATACTGGCGGACAACTTGGGCCACCGATTTACCCATCCGAAGCGAAAGAACATCGCGCAATACCGCCGGAGAAAACGCTCCTTTAAATTCCAAGGTGTCGGCAATCCCACCGACGCTCTTCCAAAAAAAGAAGCGGTCGCTGACGTCGTGCAGCTGCCTGGACATCTCGATGAATCGGCCATAGCCCTCTGCGGCTGCTGTTGGCGTCGCGGAGAAACGCCGAAGGTTCTCCTGCATCTGCCGCACATCGGCCACCAGATCCAAAGTCGATCCGTCCTCGAAGAAACATCTCCACTGCGGGTCTAACGCCACCAGTTCCAGGTGGTCTTCCATTCGCTTGCCAGCTTCTTCATAAACACGCCGAAGCACCGAAGGCAGGGTCAATATGGTGGGGCCCATGTCGAAGCGAAAGCCATCTTGCTTCCAGACGGCTGCCTTTCCTCCCACCCACTCGTTCTTTTCCAGCAAAGTGACGCGATGGCCTCTGGCAGCCAAGGTGCAAGCGGCAGTCAATCCCGCTAGGCCGCTTCCAATCACCCCAACCGAACGCTTCGTTCCGACGCGCTGTATCATCTTCGATTCCTCCCGAATCCTTTGAAGTGCATCCTGTGAATTTGATCGCGGGTTACTGCCCAGCTCAGCAAAACAGCATGGCACCCGTGTTCTGCCAAGCCGTCTGCCGATTCCTTGCGTTCCCGTCCGTGTCGCTTATCGTTGCTTTTGCCGCTTGCCTGCTTCCGCAAGCCGTTTCCAACCTTCCAGTCTCTTTCGCCACGTCACGCCATGGCGACCGAGCAGGATTCCTTTGAGGATATCCAATTCCTCACCCTTTTTGGAATCCAAATGAGGAAGCCATCGACCGATGCGTTTTGCCACGACCTGAGGCCGGGTCATACCGATCAGCCCTTCGACTCCCCGTGTCACGCCATAACCGCTCTCCCCGACTCCTCCAAATGCCAACTGGGGATCAGCGGTGGGAACAAAAAGGTCATCCAGCAGAATCGTGCCAACCTGCAGATAGCTCTTCAAGCCCCCTGGGATCGTTCGACCACCAAAAACAACACTGGTCAGGCCGTACCTGGAAGCACCCCAACACTCCTTCAGCCGCTCGATCGAGTCGACGCGACTTATCGCCAGCCAAGGTGCGAAAACATCGAGATGATCCATGGGACTCGGTTGAGGGCAATCGATCAAAACCAAGGGCCGAGTCGACACAACGTTCGAACCTTCCGACAGCTCGGGAAATACCGCCCCACCGAGGGTTTTAGCGCCTAGGGCTAGGGCGTCTTCCCAGGGTTGCTTCAGATGTCGCAGGGACGAGGGAAGGACTGGAATGGGGTCGAGGCATTTCAACCGTTGCTCGAGCTGTTCGATTAGGCTTGGATAGATTTTCTGATGGCAGAGAACCCGCCGAATCGCCATGCAGGTGCAGCTGGCGTTGAAACGGAGACTGTAGACGAGGGCTGACACGGCGCGATTCAAATCGGCGTCTTCCCAAACGACGCACGTATCGCAACCGCTCAGCTCCAGCGTAGCGGGGGTCAGGCGAGGTGCCAGTTGTTCCAGCACCTTTTTACCGGTGGTGCTGGAGCCGGTCAGGACGACATGTTCGACTCCCTGCCGCATGGCTTCCTGAGCTTCTGCTGGGTCGGTATCTAGAATCAGGATGGTATCGGAGGGAAATCCAGCGGCGACCAGGAGATCTTTCCATGCCTGCGCCACGGGGTCTCCACCAGGTGGTGGCTTGAGA
>JBJSWM010000974.1:0-2692 GCA_046085865.1 Pirellulaceae bacterium | reverse complement strand
TGGACATCGGGGATGCCTGCGAATCTTTGTTAGGACTATTAGAAACACACCCCCCAAGACAACGGCATGTGTCGAAAGTCAAGTTCAACAGCCCCAGCGACTGTTAGGTCCCATTTTAAGGCCCATCTGGAATTTGCTTGGGTTTCGGTCGCTGCACTGCCACGAATCAAGAAATGCCTGTGGCCACAGCACCCAATCCCCCTCCCTCATGGAGGGTGGGATCCATCGCACACCTTGCATCCTTAGCTCTTGGCCCTACAACTTCATCCCGCTTACTCCTGCCTGCCGGACGGATACGACTTACAGAATTGCCGGATGGACCATTTTTAAGGTAAGGAAATCCAAGGTGCAAAGTCTACCAATCGTCGGTGCGAAACGGTGAAGCGGGAAGTCCGTCGCGATTGTAAAGATTCGCTCCTTCAGGATTCATCGAGTATGCATATCGAACGGCCACGGGGACAAGCCCTTCAGGGTGGCGAACCACCACTTGATCGCCATCGATTTCGGCGATCCCCCAATGCCATTTCCGATCCTCACCTGCCACGGCAAAACGCATCAGTGGTTCGCGGCTTTCCTTAGTTCCTTCGACTGGATCGTACCTGCCGACCATCAGGCCGCGACCAACCTGATCAAAATCCAGTACCGCGCGATTTTCTTCGACACGCATCTCCCGAAACAACGGCCCGGATGCCTGCACTGGCTTCCCGTAAAGATCGCGTAGTGCCCAAAGGGCTAATCGGCGGCCAACTTCCCACTTATTCTTCGGGTGGATGTCGAGAGGATCGCCGATGTCCAAAGCCGAGGCCATTCCTGTCCCGGCGATCTTCAGGCAGCTCCTCTGAGCATCGCGAAAGTGGGCCCAGCCCGAGCTATCGCTAGGGTCGTCCGCTGGCTGCTGCCAACTGGCAAGCTGCACGAAGTAAAAGGGAAGACTCGGATTTCGGAATCCACCCCGCCACTGCGTCAGCATGGCAAGCTTTTTTTCAAAGTACATTTTGCCATCTTCGGGTGAACCTGCATTGTTCTCTCCCTGGTACCAGAGGACGCCTCGAAGTCCCATTGGGAACAACGGATGAATCATCCCCTGATATAGCGTGACGCAGCGTGGGCGAAACATCTTTTCTCCGAATGGATAATCGGGGATCGCAGGTGGCAACGGAATCTGTTGCCCTTCGGCCGTCGCTCTCTTTGACTCCGCCAGCCATCTCTCGACGCCGTCCAACGATGCTGCAAGGTCTATCTGATGCTGTGCCAGGGACTGTCGCATCAGATCGCCGTAGCTCTTCAACGACGGCGTCTCCATCAACGTTTGCTGCGACATCCAAAGCTCAATGTTCGTTCCTCCCACCGACGACCGGACCAGTCCAATGGGGACTCCCACTTCTTGGCGTACGGTCCTGGCGAAGTAGTACCCCACGGCAGTGAAGCCAGCAACGGTTTCGGGCGTACACACCTGCCACTTGCCTCGAACATCCTCTTGTGGGGTGGAAGCGAAATGCATCTCGACCCCAAAATGCCGAATCTCTGGATCTTTGGCGTCCCGGACATCATTCGGGCGATCGCAAGCCCCCACCGGCCACTCCATGTTCGACTGTCCGCTGCAAAGCCAGACGTCTCCCATCAAACAGTCTTCCAGAACGATCCGATTGCTTCCTGAAACCTCCAAAGTCACGGGCCCAGGCTGCAGCGGTGATGGTGGCAGGATGCACTCCCATCGGCCACGAGAGTCGGCAACGGCATCGACACGAAGGCTTCCCAGTGAAACCGAAATCTTTTCGCCAGGTTCAGCCCAGCCCCATACCGGTAGAGGCGCATCGCGCTGAAGCACCATGTGGGACTGGAACACTCCAGCCAACCGAACTTCCGCCTGCGCGGTCCGCGATAAACTGACTAGCAAAAGAAGAACTCCAAGCTGCCAAGTGCAGCGATCGATCGAACCAAACAGTCCAATTCTTGACATCTTGCAAGTCCCTCTTCTCATCCCAATCCCCAGTTCTTCGTCTCCTTCTCAGCGTACCATCCCGACGGCGCTGCAGGGCCTCCTACACGATGCAGGAAGGAGTAGGCGGGAAGGAGTCTACGGATACAAGGAGTGCGATGGTCCTCACACTCCCCTTGGGAGGGTGGCTGGGAGCTTTGGCCGCCAGCATTTCTTGAATCGCGGCAGTGAAGCGACTGCAACCCACCATCAAGCCGCGTGGGCCAAACAACGGCGCCACGCGATGTGAAGGTACCATGTGGGTAAAGGGTGAGTTCGGTGGAACACGCGTTTGGTGCTGGAGCCTACTGGAATAGAGGAAGAATCAAGGTGCAAATTCAGGAAATAGATGGTCAAGCACTTGCGATCTTTCAAGCGATTGGGGATTTGAATATCCGATTCAGCTATGAGACCTCCGCGAAAATGAACTCCGCTTCGGTTTCTGATCAGCGGTTTTTGATTGGACTCAAAAAGCGACGCATCTCGGGAGACCCTGATGCTCGCCTTCTCAATATTTGCTCCGTCTTGGGTATGCCTGATGACTTGATGGTGCAGTACCGAAAGGAGCTACCCCTTGCACAGCATGTTCATTTTGGCTTCGAGTTCGGCAGCGAGCATTCGACTTTTAAGGCCTATCTTGAGTTCTTTGATGTCGTCGATTCCCGAATCGGTAGCTTGGGGAATAGCGCTGAACGGCAGCTTGTCCATCGGGGA
>JBJSWM010000973.1:0-2363 GCA_046085865.1 Pirellulaceae bacterium | reverse complement strand
TGGCTGGATGTCGAAGGTCATGCCACTACCAAGCAGTTCATAGCCGACGGGATTCAGCTGCGGACCGATCTCCTGGACGTGGACCATTTCGGGCACCTTCCATCGGAAATCGACCTTCTCTCCCCCTTCCCGTTCCAGTGTCAGCACCACTTCAGTCCCCTTAGCATCGAGGACCATCAGCGGCAGTCGGGTGGCGTCTTCGATCGGCTTGCCCTGGAAGGCAACCAGCCGGTCCCCTTCCCGCACCCCGGCATCGCGAGCCAATCCGCGGTCGGCCACTGCCGATACAGAACCAACCTGGAACCCAATTCCTAGTGAACGAACCGGCCTGGCGGGCAGTTGGATCGACAGTTCCTTGGTGGGCGAATTCGCCTTGCGGGGATTCTCCGCCCGTCGCACCGTCAGCGTGACCGGTTGATGAATCTTTGCAAGGATTGATCGCATCAACTCGTTTTCGGTCGGCTGCCCCAATCGTTCATCGGAAGGCAAGGGCTGGCCATCGACGGCGATGATCCGATCGCCCGCCTGCAATGTCGACTCATTCGACTCCGCTGCCTTTGCTATCCCTGGGGGATCGAGAAACGGAATTTTACGATCGAGTTGGCTGAGGCTGACTGGCCTGACGCCGATCATGCTCCGAAAGCGATCGGGGTCGTGGCGTTGCGTCCCCACCACCTGAAACGTTTCGATTTTTCCATCCCGGCGCACCACAACCGGATAGGGTGTATCGGGCTGCTTGAGCCCACTGACCATGACCTGCTCGGCAAGGTCCATGAACTGCAGATGCTCTTCCGGTTCCTTCATCGATCCGATTTGGAGGACCTGATCTCCCGGCTGAATCCCTGCCTTCCAGGCAGGGTCGCCAGGCGTCGTCCCTGCGAGAATCAGCGGTTGGTAGGGGACGCCGCTGCGGAAGGCGTAGGCGGCCATCAAGACGCCGAACAACAGATTCATCAGCACACCGGCGCTGATGATCACCATCCGCGCGTAGACCGGTTTGGCTGGAAACGATCGGGGATCCAGAACTGGAGGCGTCATTGGATTCTGATCGTCATCCAATCGAATCCTTTCCGCCTCCTGCTCGGCCTTCCGAGGATCATCCTCCTGCCCCAGCATCTTCACGTAGCCGCCAAGCGGAATGGCGCCGATGCCATACTCGGTCTCTCCCCACTGGAACTTCGCCAGCGAACCAGGAATCCGAATCGGCCCCAGGCGGATCGGCACATCAAAGCCGACATAGAACTTCTCGCATTTGACGCCAAAGAACTTGGCGGCCAGAAAGTGCCCAAGTTCATGGACGAAGATGAAAAAGCCCAGCCCCAGCAGCACCTGGGCGATCGACCAGAGATTGCTGAGCAGACCTTGAAGAAACGAAACAGGATCGCCCTGCGCCGCGAGGAGGCCATCCCATGGAAATGTGATCAATGAGCCGATGAGCATTGCCTTTGTGTCCAATCAAGTACCTCCTGCCTGGCCCAGCGATCCAGTCGGATCAACTCCTCCAGCGAAGGATTGGGGTCGTAATGGTGATGATCGAGCGCCGTTCGACACGCTTCGACAATTCTTGGAAAAGCGATTTTTCCGTTGAGGAACTGTTCTACGGCGACTTCGTTGGCTGCGTTCAGCACCACGCCTGTGGTGCCTCCGCGCCGAGCCACCTCGTAGCCAAGTTCGAGAGCGGGGTAGCGCTGAGGATCGAGCGGCCGCCAGTCGAGATCGAGGGACGTCGACCAGTCGAACGCCGCAGCAGGGCAGGAAAAGCGATCGGGATAGGTCAGCGCCAACTGGATCGGAAGCCGCATATCCGGGGGGCTCAACTGCGCCACCACCGAACCGTCGACAAATTCGACCATCGAATGGATGATCGATTGGGGATGGATCACAACGGAGATGTTTTCGGGTGGGATCCCGAAAAGCCATCTTGCTTCGATCACCTCCAGCGCTTTGTTCATCATGGTGGCCGAGTCGACCGTGATTTTTTTGCCCATTTGCCAGTTGGGGTGGCGCAGCGCATCGTCAGCCGTCGCCTCGGCCAGCCGCTCGATCGGCCAGTCCCGCAGCGATCCTCCACTGGCTGTTAGGATCAATCGACGCACCTGCTCCTTACGCCCCGCATGCAGCGCCTGAAAAATCGCGCTATGCTCGCTGTCGATGGGTAGCAGCTCCCCACCCCGCGCCTCCACCACTCGGGTCAGCAGCGGGCCTGCAACCACCAATGCCTCCTTGTTGGCCAGCGCCAGCCTCTTGCCTGACTCGGCCGCCACCAAACAGCTCATCAAACCCGCCATGCCGACGATCCCCGCCACGACGATGTCGACCTCCGGATGGCCCGCCACCTCCAGCATCGCCTCTTCCCCGACTCG
>JBJSWM010000972.1:0-6674 GCA_046085865.1 Pirellulaceae bacterium | reverse complement strand
TGCTCCACCGCCAGCATGTGGCGACGAAGCGACACATTCTCCACCATCGACTCCATCAAAGCCAAATCCTCGGTGCGCCCCACCTGAACGATCTCCTTCCCAGCCCCTGCTGAACTTCGGCTTTCTGAACCCCTACCCTGGTGGCATCGCCAACTGGCGGCGACTAAGTTCCGAGCGCCGGTCCAGGCAATCGCAATCGAATCGGCCCCTTGGCCGTCCCCACATCCACCAACTCCCCGCGCTGCGTCGCCTCCAACTCCCCGTCGATCACCATCTGAGCGACCACCGATCGGATCAACTCCATCTTCTCCCGCCAACGAGGAAAAAGCTCCCGAGCTGCCTCCGATGGGCAGATACTCGATCCCCTCCCCAATTCCATCAGCTGCCTTAGGATCTCTCCGCGGATCTCCCTCTCGTCCGGCTCCGCCCCTTCGCCTCGTCCCGGTCGCATCCGTCACCTCCCTACCCTCGGATCGAAATCTCGTTCCCGCCTCAGTGTATCATGAGCCCCCAGTGCGACGCACGGGGATACCCCCCCGAAAGAGCTGACTCCCGAGTGTAGACCTTCCGGTTTTTGCCGTTGCCAGAGAGGCGGGAATGTTTACAATGCGACCCGTGAAGCAAGTGGAAGAAATGTTTTGAGCAGAAGGTGGTTGGTCGATCATGGTAGTGAGCAACGAGCGGAAAAGTGAACTCGTGAAGCAGTATGCGACCCATGACGGAGACAATGGGTCTCCTCAGGTGCAGATTGCGTTGCTCACCGAACGGATCAACAATCTGACGGAACACATGCGTTCCAATACGAAGGACTATGCAAGCCGTCGTGGTTTGTTGCAGATGGTAAGCCGTCGTCGACGGTTGTTGGATTATGTCCGCCATCATGAACCGCAGCGGTACTTGGACATCATCAGTCAGTTGGGCATCCGGAAGTAACGATTCCGGCATCGTTTCAGAGAAACGTTTCTTCGAAAGAGCGTTCGAGTTCTGCCTTGGATGGCCGGTTTGCCTTCCACTGCCGCAGGCATGAGTGCTTCTTGCTTCCCGCTCGGTGCCGCCCCAATCAGGCGATGCCGTCGGCTGTTTTCGCCGATCCTTCCATCGTATCGCAAGGACCCGGACAAAGCGGCCATCGATTCGGCCTTTGTGCTCCTTACCACCGATCCCGTCGAGCTCTTTTCGAGCCACCGTCGGGGACGCGGAAGTGGCGGGCCGCAATCGCACGATGCGCTTCCTTCGCAGCGACTTTGAACGAGCCATTGCGGGGAAGCCAACAGTTGGCGAGGAATCGTTCTGGCACCGGCGACGGCGTGTCGCAGGAGGATGTGGCCAGACGCCCAAGCTGAATCGGGGGGCAGTGGCCCGATGGGTGCCGTTGCCCCACTGAAGAATCGCAAAAGAAAAAGAGAAGAGAGAAGCGATGAAGATTCGAGTTGAAAAGCAGATTGGCGCCTCCACCTTGTCGTTCGAGTCAGGGGAATTGGGCAAGCAGGCAGCAGCCACCGTCTTGGTTCAGTATGCCGAGACCACCGTCCTTTGCGCGGTCGCTAGTGGTCCCAGCCGACCCGGGACCGATTTTTTCCCCCTGACCTGTGATTACCGCGAAAGACTTGCCGCAGGTGGCAAGTTCCCGGGAGGCTTTCTCAAGCGAGAAGGTCGACCCACCACCAAAGAAACGCTCACCAGCCGACTGATGGATCGGCCGATCCGTCCCTTGTTCCCCAAGGGATACATCGACGAAGTGCAGATCCAGGCAATGGTCCTCAGCAGCGACCTTCAAAACGATGCCGACGTGCTAGCCATGAACGGCGCCGCAGCGGCGCTGCTGGTCAGCCCGCTTCCCTTTCAGGGTCCGATCGCATCGGTTCGGGTTGGAAGGGTTGAAGGCAAGTGGATCGCCTTTCCCACTCAGGCACAGCTGGAAGACAGCGAACTGGATCTGATCGTCTCGGGGAACCCCCGAGAGGTCGTCATGATCGAAGGCTTCGCTCAGGAGATGCCCGAGCAAGAGATGCTGGAAGCGATCCAGTTTGCGCAGGCGACCATCCGCGAGATTCTGGCACTTCAGCAGGAGTTTCTGCAGAAGATCCAGCCGGTCAAAAAGCCGTTCAACGCCATCGATGATTCGGCTCTCTATGCCCGCGTCAAGGCAGCTTACTACGATCGACTGCGATCGGCCAACCAGGTCGTCGGCAAGCAGGATCGCGCCGACGCCAAGAAGCAGGTCAAAGCAGCAGCTCATGCCGAACTGACGGGGGAGTCAGCAGGTGCCGATGCCGCTTGCCCAGCCGCGCTCGATCGGGTTCTCGGCGAATTGCAAGAAGTCGTGGTGCGTGACCTGATCCTCTCGGGCACCCGTCCCGATGGTCGCGATCATACGTCGCTGCGACCGATCACCTGCCAAGCCGATATCCTCCCTCGAGTCCATGGATCGGCGGTCTTCCAGCGGGGTGAAACCCAGGCGCTGATCACCGTGGCGCTCGGCACTGGACGCGATGAACAACGCGTCGATGGACTGCTGGAAGAATACAGCAAGAAATTCATGCTCGACTACAACTTCCCCTCTTTCTCGGTTGGCGAGTGCCGCCCGATCCGCGGCCCTGGACGTCGCGAAATCGGACACGGGGCGCTGGCCGAGCGAAGTTTGGAGCCGGTGTTGCCGGATCCCGATGATTTCCCTTACACCATACGGGTCATCAGCGACATCCTCGAAAGCAATGGCTCTTCTTCGATGGCGTCGGTGTGCGGTGGCTGCCTAGGGCTGATGGCCGCCGGCGTTCCCATCACCAACCCAGTCGCGGGGATCTCGATCGGCCTGGTGCGTCAGCGCCAGCCGGAAGATCGCTTTGTGCTGCTGACCGACATCATCGGTGACGAAGACCACTACGGCGACATGGACTTCAAGATCGCCGGAACCCAGAACGGGATCACCGGCATCCAGCTCGACCTGAAGATCGATGGGATCAGCGAAGAGATCATCCGCGGAACCCTCAAGCAGGCTCGCGAAGCCCGCATCGAGATCCTTCGCAAGATGCTCACCTGCATCCCCAGGCCCCGAAGCGAGACCAGTCGCTACGCACCGCGACTGCTTCGCACCAAGATCGATCCCGACAAGATTGGCGCGTTGATCGGTCCGGGTGGAAAGAACATCCGAGCGATCCAGGAACAGACAGGCGCGACCATCGATGTCGAAGATGATGGAACCGTCACCGTCGCCGCAGCGGATCTGGACAAGGCCAAATCGGCCATGTCGCGGGTTGAAGCGTGCACCGCCACCGTTCAGATCGGCAAGATCTACGAAGGGGTTGTCACCAGCATCCGCGATTTCGGCGCCTTTGTCGAAGTCATCCCTGGACGCGACGGCTTGGTCCATGTCAGCGAATTGACCAATGGCTACGTTTCCAATGTCAACAGCGTCTGCAAAGTGGGAGATTCCATGCAGGTTCTGGTGATCGACATCGACGATCACGACCGCGTCCGACTCAGCCGTCGGCGAGCCCTGGAAGAACTGGGGATCGAAGACGAATTCGCCAACCGCACCGAGGGGGATGAGCCGCCCCAAGAGGAAGGTGGCGAAGGCCGTCGCGATTTCGGCGACCGACCACCCCGTGAAGGAGGCGGATACTCCGACCGTCCACCCCGTAGCGGTGGTGGCGGTGGACGCGATCGCCGAGGCGGCGGTGGTGGTGGTCGAGACCGCCGCGGCGGTGGTGGCGGCGGTGGACGCGACCGTCGCTGATAGACAACCCTGAATAGGGATTTTTAACTCTCGCGAGGAGGTCGCTGTGCAACCAGCACCTCCTCGCGTCATTTCTGCTACACACCTTGGCATTCACAGGCCGTCCCAGCATGCTACCGCTTGATGAAGGAGTCCTGCGCGCCGCGCTCCTGGGGGATATCGTCGGAGTCCCAGGGATGCAGATCGCCTGCCAGGCCATCCCCTGGCTGAAGCAATCGGCCCGTTGCCACGTGGTAGTCGCCAACGCCGAAAATGCCGCCGATGGGACGGGCCTTCGCGTCGCACAGTATAAGAAACTGATCGCGGCGGGTGCCGATGCGATCACCATGGGAGATCACATCTATCGCAAACGGGAACTGATCCCACTGCTTCAGCAAGCGACCAATATCGTCAAACCCGCCAACTTCCCGCCCGAGGCACCAGGACTCTCTTGGTGCCAAGTCCCCACGCCCTTCGGCCACCCTCTGATCGTCTTCAGCCTCCTGGGCCGGCTCTACATGCGACCGGTCGATTGCCCTCTCCATGCCGCCAGGCGCGTCCTTGAGGAGATCGCGCCAGTCTCGCCGCTTCGACTGATCGACTGCCATGCCGAGGCAACCAGCGAGAAACAATCGATCGCGCGGTTTCTGGATGGCCATGTCTCCGCCGTCCTTGGCACCCACACCCATGTCCCCACCGCTGATCTGCAGATCCTCCCGAAGGGGACAGGTTTTCAGTGCGATGTCGGCATGACGGGTGCCTACGAAAGTATCCTGGGCCGATCGATCGAACGCGTCCTCGCCGCTAGCTTCTCCTTCGATCCCTCGACGCTAGAGATCGCTACCGAAGATCTCCGCTGCTCAACCACCCTAGTCGATCTCGATCCGCAGTCAGGAAGATGCCTCCAGATTCAGCGACTGGAACTCTCTACTGCCTCACTCCAGTCCCAGCTTCTGTGACTTGGCGATTCAGGGGACAGATCGATCTTTAAGCCCTCAGAAAAATTTTCCTGCGATACAGCCAGTAAAGTAGCAGCCACATCGCGGCAAGACTTCCTGCCTGAATCACCACCCCTTGCCAGGGGCCCGACCAGCTGGCGATGCCACCCAGGAAGTACTTCGAGATCTTCGTGAAGTCGATGACTTCTCGAATCATGTAAATCAGGATGGCGTTGGAACCAATCACCACCCAGAACCATGCCCACCAGCGCCACTGCATCCAGTCCAATACGGCATAGAAGAGCGACAAAAGCAGCAGGCTGTAGCCACCGGCCACCAGCACAAAGGAACTGGTCCACAGATTCTTGATCACCGGAAAAAACTGCCCCCAGATCGTCCCCACCACCAGCAACACCACCCCGGCCGCCGCCATCCCAAAGCACTTCTCTGCAGGCCCCCGCTGGCTGCGCAGCCACTCGCCTGCGAAAACCCCTAGCAGCCCCGTAACAATTGCCGGGATGGTGGAAAGGATCCCTTCGTTGTCTCCAAACCCGTAATAGTCCTTGAGGATCCGGCCAGGCAGGTAAGTGCGGTCGATGTAGCCCGATAGATTTCCAGCAGGCGAAAGATCACCAGCCACCCCGCCCGGTACCGGAATCCAGACCATCATGGCCCAGTACCCCAAAAGGATCGCCACCGCCGCCAGGATGCGGCCACGCAGGGGGACGAAAAGATAGAGCAGACTGCAGACCCCATAACAGATCGCCAGACGCTGAAGGACCCCCGCATAGCGCATCGTCGAGAATTGGAACTGAAGGACATCGTTGTAGAGCAGCGCAAGTAGCAGCAGCAGCCCAGTCCGCTTAAGGACCCTTCCCACGGCCTGAGTTGGGTTGCCATGGAACTTCTCCAGGGAGAATGGGATGACGCAGCCAAGCAGGAAGAGAAAAAGCGGAAAGATCAGGTCATAGAAGCGAAACCCCTCCCAGGCCACATGCTCGAACTGCTCCTTGAGCCTTCCTGCATACTTCCAGTCACTTAGCGAGAGCAACCGGATCGCCAGCGCATCGCCGCCGATGATCCAGAACATGTCAAAACCTCGCAAGGCATCGATCGAGATCAATCGCTGCCCTTCCTTGACCGGTTTCCTGATTTCTTCCACCATGATTCTCTGCCCTTTGAATGATCTGGTCGGCCCAGCCAACGCCGTTTTGCCCTTGAGTTTACCATCGGCGTTCGCGGGGTTGCGCCACCGGGGTCGCGCCCTTCGACTTCGTGGTTTTCAGAAAAGCCATCGCCCCATCGGCGCCAGGCGCCGTACCACCCAAACGAACCCGATTCCACCATGACGCTGGAAACTGCATTCCGAATGGCGATAGCGCTATCCGCCCTGGCAGCGGCCGTGATGGCCGCATCGCTTCGCATGCATGACGCGCAACCTGGTTCGAAGCGGAAACTTGAATCGACCGAACCAAAGACCGATCAGAAAACGAGGCAGTTTCTGGCACTCATCGCTACGGTCTTGGGTGGTTTGGTGGCGGGCGTTGTCCTCTTCCCCCAGGGGATGGCTCCCTGGCGCATGGGACTATCCAGTTTTTGGCGAGGGGTTGGTATCCCGGTAGTCCTCGTCGGACTCCGCCTCTTCCACCAGTCGCTGACGGCTCTTGGGCAATCCTGGGCCAACTCCGACCGCCCCCGCTCAGACAGCCTTCTGGTGACCAATGGCCCATACCGATGGGTGCGTCATCCCTACTACAGCGCCACCTTCCTGCTACTGGTTGGCATCTCGCTACTAGCCAATCAGTGGCCGATCGCAATCGGTGCGATCATCCTTTCGATCCTCTTAGGCCTTCGGGCTGGGCGTGAGGAAGTCCATCTGGCGGAACGGTTTGGCAATACCTATCTCGACTACCAAAGTCGCACAGGCATGTTCTTCCCGAAAGCAGCTCTCCCCGCATCCGATCGACTCATGAATGACCGCCAAGAAAACCCGCATCGCACGGACAAGCAAGGGAACGCTT
>JBJSWM010000971.1:0-1650 GCA_046085865.1 Pirellulaceae bacterium | reverse complement strand
CTGATCCAATCCCAGCAGTAACCTGCCACCATCCTGGATCGCATTCCCGCTGTATTTCGCTGGAAGATCTCCTGCCTCAATTCGGCTGGATTTCGGCAAACCCGAAAGTCGTACTGAAGGCCCTGCAGCGATCGATTCGCCGTCTCGCGGATCTGAAGCAACTGATCGAGCCACGCGATGTAGCCCGATTCGCCATTGCATCGGAACTGCGATGGCAACTCCAATTCCGTGAAGTCGGCATTGAAGTGTCTAGCCCAATGAAGCACTTCGTCGGCCGTTCCAATGTCGTTGATGGTGACCCGCTGGTCTTCATCGAGAAAGAAGACAGACAATTTCGAAGCGTGAATCAGTTCCTTGATCTGATTTTCGCCTTCGTTCATGTAGAGGCCCGATTTTTCGGTCAGCCGATGGGCTTCATCCACGACTAGCACATCCAGCTCACCGGGCCGACTGATTTGGTAGGCACCTGCGTTTTTGAACAAGTTGTCGATTCGAGTCCTCTTCATTGTCCCCGAAAGCTTGCTGCGATAGACGTCACGTGGCGCTGAGTTTCGGGTGACATAGTGGACCAGTTTCGCTCGATCCGTCAGATCGACCAGGAGATTGATGGCGACGACCGATTTGCCCGTCCCCGGGCCACCGCGAACCAGCAATACTTTGCGATTGGCGACCGTCGCCTGGGTGGATAGATGGATCGCCGTTTCGTAGACCAGTTTTTGTTCGTCGATCATGACGAACTCTTTATTCCCCTTCAGGAGGGAACTGAGATGATCGGCAAGCCCCTTGGAAGGGCGGATTTTTCCTTTGTCGAGCCGGTATAGGAGATCGCCGCGATCTCCTTTGCGGACATGCTGTGCGATGAATCGTTCGAGCGCTTTCGATTCATCCCCGAGGAAAACTGGCGCCCGCTCCAGATGCTCGGCGTAAAAAGGGCTGCGAACCGAAGAACCATCCATGCAGTTGTGGAGATAAGCACAAGGCTCCAGAACCACGCTGCGCTGGTCGACATATTCATTGAAATCGGTCATGAACTGGGCGTAGGACCACGCTTGGTAGGACGGGTGGAGCACTTCCCTCTCGGCACCACCCACCCAAGTACGGACGATGGCATCTTTTGGAGTCACCTCCACATCGCTCCATTGCTTCAGCTCAATCACCACCGCAACTGGCCTTTCCTCGTCGTTGAGGCCAGTGACGATGAAATCGATCCGTTTGGACGATTGGGGGATCTTGTATTCGACCGCAACACCAGCATCTCCAGGGATGGAAGGTCCCTGAAGCATGTTTCCGACGTAGTTGAGAGAATTCTGGAAGGCCTGGGCTTCACTCGGGGATGGATTGTGGCCCAGATGCTGGCGGAAGGCATCTTGGATTGTCTGTCCGATTCGATTGCTTTGCACGGTTTCGCAGAATTGCGTTTTCGTGGCCGAATAGACGATCATTACCAGGTCCTTGCGTGGACTTGCGTCGGTAGTTCTTTGCTGGGACTAGCCCCCGAGAGGCAGTCCTTGGCTAGAATATACCAAACGAATCGGTGCTGCTGTTCGCTAAGTTCGCAAAGCCGAAGCATCGGCCCATATTCGTAATACCGAGTATGGCAACATTCCATGGAACGCCATTGCTGCTTTGAAGTACCGGCCGATCTGGATC
>JBJSWM010000970.1:0-1038 GCA_046085865.1 Pirellulaceae bacterium | reverse complement strand
GAACGCTTCCAGTGCAAATCCGGCGGGGTCCAACCCCTGATGACAGACGGCGCAACTGCGGTCGCTTCGATGGCGATCCAACTGCTGGCGGATGGTGGTGGCACCGCGAGTATCGGGATCGACCTGACTGATTCCTGGAGGTGGCGGCGGCACAGGCTGGTCCAGTAGCCGGTTCATGACCCAAACGCCCCGTTGGACCGGTGAGGTTGTCGTGCCATTGGCGGTGATCTTATGGATCGCCGCCTGGCCCAAAAGTCCACCTCGCAGCCCATCCGCAGCGAGTTCTACTCTTCGGACTTCCACGCCGTGAATTCCTTCGAGTCCATAATGCTCAGCCAGTCTCTGCGTCACCATGGCAAAGCCTGGTTTCAGCAGCGCCGCCACGGGCAGATCGCGGGCGATCATTTCTTTGAGGAATGACTTGGTTTCGGCTGCCATTCCCTCATGCAACAAGAAATGGTACTCGGGGTAGAGCTTCGGATCGGGAGTTGTTTCGGAGAGCCTGTCCAGCTCCAGCCATTGATTGGCAAAGTCCTCCACGAACCGTTCGGAGCGAGGATCGGCCAGCATCCGGTCGACTTGATTATGGATAGCCTCCGGGGATCTTAGCCTTCTATCCAATGCGTCGGCGAGCAGCACATCATCGGGTGGACCGTTCCAAAGCCAGTAGGAGAGACGAGAAGCAAGCGATGCCATGGTTGTTGGCAAATGATCGGGATTAGGTTCGAGCGCATCGCCGGGAAGCAGCAGGAATTCAGGTGATGTGAGCACCGCCATGTAGACGCGCCGCATCGCATCTTCAAAGCAATCGCTCGCCTCCAACCGCGTCTTTAGCAAATGCACATAAGGATCGATCTCGTTTGGATGGACCGGTCTTCGGAAAGCCTTCGGTAGAAATCTTTCCAGAAGCTTTCTGCCATCCATAAGCGGATCGGACGTCTGAACGGTCTGGATCGCTGGATTGCGTTCCGAAACAGCGATATCGGTGTAAAAATTTGGCAGGTAGCCACCAATGCCTCGGACCGGTTCCCTTCGTGG
>JBJSWM010000969.1:0-1153 GCA_046085865.1 Pirellulaceae bacterium | reverse complement strand
TCCGCCTGAAGCGACTCAAAGCAAAGATTGACTGTCCGCCCAATTGCTCGCGTTCGATGCTCCATTCCTGCTGGAATGGTGAGACTCTGCCAAGCAGTCAATCGAAATGTCCGCCCGTCCGAAAGTTCGATCTCCAAGCACCCTTCCATCACCAAAAACAACTCATCGGACGACGGATGGACGTGCCATGGATACTCTCCTTCCATCACCGCAAGTCGAAGGCACTGATCGTTGCAGCGACTGAGGACCTGGTTGGAATAAACGCCTGCCGCTCTCGATGCTTCAAAAGCCAGATCGACCATTTGTAGCGCAGGATACAATACTGGGGCAGCTCGGTAATTTTCGTCAGAAGCTTCCATCCGGTAGTCCCTTCAACGAACGAATTTCGGAATAAGCGATCGCAGAGAACTCGATTCCAGCCGAAAGCGATTCGTCCGCGGGTCGACCCGCAAACAGCCTCTTGCGAAGCGGTGTGAATTCCCACCAGGGACGCGGCCGATTTCCATCGAGGAAATCAGCGACCGAGAGGAAAAGATCAAGCATGCATGGATCGTGATTCTCGCCCGTAATTTCGCATAGACGCTGAAAAAGCCGAAAAGGGCACTGACCAATCAATTGCTCGGGCGCCCAAAATCCCAGCAGCTGCAAATCCTTTTCGACCGCTTTGCCCACATTCGGCAAATCGGTAAGTTTCTTAAAACGATTCCGATCCACCCGCTCCGGCTTCATCCTAACTCTCACCATAAAAAGCCTAATCCGACCACGCTGCCCACCAGTCGGCCGTGATGGAGCCAATAACTCATCCCGCCAACTCGCCACCCACGGACGGCTCTCCAGGAATCCTTGTGGCTCAGAAGCAGTAGTTCCCGAATTTTATCGTACTCGCACCCCATGAAACGGGACTGGTACTCGAAAAGAAGCGTTGAGCCGCTGGGACATCGAGTGCGAGAAATCAAACCAATGACCCATGAAATGCCCCATCCTCACGGAGACGCAGAGCCACGGAATGGGTTGAACGATAAATTTCTCGTGAGTCTTTTGTACCTTTGTGACTCCATGAGTTGAAGAGTGCGTACGCGATGCCACCACACGCCCTAGTTTCCGGCCCATCCGGCAATTCTTTGGATTCATCGCCCCCGATGGCTACAGAACC
>JBJSWM010000968.1:0-4766 GCA_046085865.1 Pirellulaceae bacterium | reverse complement strand
CTCCTGGGCCATAAGCATGATAACCACCCAAGGTGATCAGACCGGCGCCCTCCCGCACCCGCTGCTCCAGCGATTTCATCGACGCTTCCGAGATGGCAGATGCATCGAGGTCGCCCAGGATGTACGCATCATAGACTCCCGAGGAAAGTTGGTTGGCAAAATCGAGTGGCCAATTGGGGGCGGTGTAGCGCAGGACCGGCAGAAAATCGATCTGCAGCTCCGCGCTGTCGGCCAACGCTCGACGCAAAAACTTCTGTTCGGGCCGCGGCTCTCCTTCCAGATACAGCACTCGGGCGCCGCCGTCGCGCACGTTGAGGTAGCAAGTCACCGCGTTATTCTCCACCACCGGCTCATTCGACTCGGGGGCCACCGAAACCTCCAATTCGTAGCTTCCCTGCGCCGGTGCGATCAATGGCAACTGGAAGGCGACGCGCTGATCGGTCGAAGTGCTGGAGACGACTTGCTGCGTGATCGTCTGGTAGGTTCCCTCCGGGGTTCGGGCGCGAAGCAACACGGTGAACTCTCGATTGGCGAACCCTCGTGCATGAAGCACTCCGCGAACCGAACTCTGATTGCTGGTAAACACATCCAACTGTTCGGGCACCGATTCAATCGCCAGATCCCGAGTCTCTGTCGAGGCATCGCGTGGCCCAATACCAAAAAGCAGCATCGGGATACTCAGCTGGGTCAGTTGTCTGGCCACACCCTGAGGATCGTCCTGCGATCCGGACGCCGTCTGGGCTCCATCGCCCATCCAGACGACAGCCACCAGCGGTGGATCGGTCTGTTGCTGAATCGCTTTCGCCAGCGCCCCGCCGACATCGGTCGCTTCTCCCGCAGGGGCATTGGGTAGAGGCGATGGCCCCGATTCCTTCGCGATAGCTCGGAGCGACTGATCGTAGAGGTAGGGAACCAGTCGCGTGTCTTCCCCAAGCAAACTCTCCCCCTCTTGCAGGCTTTCCCATACCTTCCGCTCAACCTCCCAGCGACTTTGGCTTGCCTGTCCGGCGGGCAGTTCCATGCTTCGGGAACTATCGATCAGAACCGCAACAGCTCCCTTGGGAAGGCCCTCGCGAGTCCAGGAGATGCCGGGCCGCAAGGTGGCCAACAGCAGCAGCAGAGCCACCAGGGCGCGGAGCAGCCGAAGCATCCAGAGCCTTCGCGGGGTCACGGTCGCTGATTCCCCCAGCCACCACGGCAACGCCAGCAGCAGAAACGCCAGCCCAAGAGCCAGCCAAGGGGAACCGAAGATGGGATCGATCGTCCAGTGGATCATGCCTGCTTGCTGCTCCGTGCGGTGCCAAGCTGGTAGAAGCGACTGGCGATCGCCTGTTCGGCGATCAGAAACGCGGCCAGGATCAACATCAAATAGGGGTACAATTCCCGCCCGAAGCGACCGGCGCCGATGCTATGGGTGAGCGCATCGCGATCCTTCGCCAGCAGATAGGTTTCTTTCCCGAGGATCTCATCGAGTTGTTCGGGGGTGGTTCGCTGCAGCCTGAGCGAGTCATCGGGAATGTAGGCGGAGAAGCCGCGCAGCAGCGTCTTTCCATCCTTGATACCGCGTAGTCGATAATGCCCAGGCCGTCGGGTTGAGGGGACTGGCAGATTCCCCTCCTGGCTCTCGGCGCGGATCAATTCCGCTTGCGGATTGAACAGATCGTAGCGCTGTGGCATGGTGGCGGGATCGTTGGCCAGAACGATCGGTGTCCCAGCTGGGACGTTGAAGCGTTCGCTGCCTTGCCCCGACAGGTACTGGACTGTTCCCAGCAAAAGTGCGTAAGCAGGCCACGCATCCGGACCGCTCCATAACTGGTTCCAAGGAGTTCGGCCTTCCGGATACGCCTCTTCCGGAAGAGGCGTGGTGATGGTGATGATGCGGCCAGATCCCCTGGGTTGTTCGATCAGTGCAGCCTGGCCCGTTGGAGAGAACTGCACGAGAGCCGCCGCGCCTGGATCGAGTCGATCGAATTCCCAGTATCGATAGGTATCAAATAGATTCCACGGGGTCTGATCCAGCATGGAATCGAATGGGAAAAAGATGGGATGAGCTGGCATCGCCGGTTGCAGGAAGGCAGGTGCATCATCGGGACGCCGCACGATGCGAGCTGGAACTCCGGGGAGAAGCTTTGCCAGAGGCGATTTGGCGAGAATCTCGGCACTGCCCGCCGCCGCTCCCAAGCCGATCAGCAGGCTTCCCCCTTGTTCCACATAGTCAGACAACCGCTTCACCGAGGATGCAGGGAGATCCGCCGGATCGATCAGCATCACCGCTCGGTAGCTGGAAAGCTCCGCGATATCCAACTGAAAGTAATCGGTTAGCATCGAGGAGGAATCGGGAAGCGACTGGCCTGCCTGTGGGTCGATCGTTGCGGCAGCGGCTAGTGCCTGCTGGGGATCGCGAGCGACAAACAGCGAACGACCCTGGGGTCCGGCGACGATCGAGACGGGGAAACGATTGTCGATCTCCAGGGGATCGGGATTGGCCAGTCTGAGTTCCAGGTGATGCGTCCCAGCTTGCAGATCTCGCATCACGAATCGCACCAACCCTGGTGAGCCTGCTTGAACTTCCACCGTCTGGCGATCGACCAGCTTGGGCTCGGGTGTCTGCATTTTGCCATCGACGATTCTAGGCAGCGTGGCATCGATCGGTTCCTGGTAGAGTTCGGCGGTGGCCTGTCGGGAAGGAGGAGGCCCTTCTGCCTGAAGACTTGCCTGAATCTCCACCATGCCTCCGGTGGCAACACTTTGGGAACTCAGCGTGACGGATCGAAAGCCCAGGTTGGTTGGCTGGTCCATTCCCAGATCGACCAATTGCAGCAGAACAGGCGGCTCCTTGGCCAGCAGTTGGGCCAGTCCCTGGTTCTCGTCGATCGACCAACTGCTGGATGATAGATCGGAGAGAACATAGATTTCCTTCCGGTCCAGATCGCTTTGACGGACCAGGTCGATGGCCTGAGCGATGCGCTGCGGAATGGAGGTGGCTAGGCCATCGACCGATAGCTTCTCCAGCTGTCGCTTCAGCGTGATCCGATCGCTGCTCAGTCGCACCGGACCTTCGCCACCGAGGATCGCGGCTTGGCTTTCCGGCGGCATGCGATCGATCAACCACTGAGCCGTCTGGGTGGCCTCTTGCAACCGGGTCTTGTTCAAATGGCGGTAGTCCATGGTGGGGCTGGAGTCGATGAGGATGGCGGTGGCGATCGGCCCGCTGGGATTGGGCATGGGTGGGGCGGTGCCGTTGAGCCACATCCAGCCCAGCCCGGCAGCGACTAGCGCCCAGAGCACTCCCGCGGTGATCGATGTCCCCAAGAGAACGCTCATCGGACGCCGTCTGGCCAGAGCGATCCAACTGGCAGCGGTCATCAGCAGCGCCAGCACACCTCCACCAAGCAGCAACGTGGTTGCGGTCAGAAGGTTGCTGGAGACGCGAGGCCCGGCCAGCAGCAAGGCCAGCAGGCCGATCAGCAACACTCGCAGCGCCAAAAGCAGCCAGTGCTGGACGCGCCAGCCTCGATTGGAGTCGATCTGCGTCTTGCGGACGAAGCGAAGGGCTGGAAAGACGATCCTTTTGGGTGGCCGTTTGGCCATCAGGTGGAAGAGGATAGGTGCCAGCCCCAATCCAGCTCCCATCAACAGCGACAGATGGAGAAACGTCATCTCAAAAACGTCCCCGGCGACTCAGCAGGTACTCGGTCAGCGCCTTGTCGTAAGGCATGCTGGTATCCAAGGGTACATAGTCGATCCGCTGCGAAGCGCACTGAGATCGAAACTCGGCGCGAAATGCCTCGACCTGATCCCGATATTCCTTGGCCACTTCCTCGGCCCGCACCGTCAGCGTCTGCCCCGTCTCCGGCTCCTCCAACTGCACACTTCCCTCGAATGGAAAATGCACCTCGGCTTCATCCAAGATATGGAACACGATCACATCGTGCCCGCGGTGCCGCAACTGCTGCAGTGACTGCATGGTGGGCTCCGGATCCCCCAGAAGATCGCTCATCAACATCACCAAGCTGCGATGGCGCATCATGGAAGAGAGCTGCATTAGACTTTGAGCCAGATCGGTCTGCCCGACAGCCTTCAGTTTCGACAGATGGCTGAGGATCGCTGGCAACTGGCCGCGTCGGCTTCGGGGCGGGACGCTGGCATGAAGCCGGGTATCGAAGGTCACCAGTCCAACAGGATCCTGCTGCATGATCATCAAGTAAGCGAGCGCCGCTGCCAGGCAGATGGCATACTCGAACTTGGTCAGTTTCTGGCGATAGGAGTACGCCATCGAAGCGCTCAAGTCCATCGCTAGGTAGCCAGTCAGATTCGTCTCCGACTCGAACTTCTTCACGTAGTAGCGATTGGTCTTCGCGTAGGCCAGCCAGTCGATATCCTTTGGGTCGTCCCCAGGTGCGTAGCGCCGATGCTCGCTGAACTCGACCGAAAACCCCTGATAGGGACTGGCGTGCAGCCCCTGCAGAAAACCGCGCACGATCATCTGCGCCCGCAGGTCCAAGCGTTTGATCTGCGAAGCTAGCTCGGGTTTCAGATACTGCTCAACTGCTACCATCCCATCCGTTCCGGAAGAGATTCTTTTCTAGCGATTCTATTGCGGAACGGATGGGATGGTAGCAGTTGAGCAGTATCTGAAACCCGAACTGGCTTCGCAGATCAAACGCTTGGACCTGCGGGCGCAGATGATCGTGCGCGGTTTTCTGCAGGGGCTGCACGCCAGTCCCTATCAGGGGTTTTCGGTCGAGTTCAGCGAGCATCGGCGC
>JBJSWM010000967.1:0-1438 GCA_046085865.1 Pirellulaceae bacterium | reverse complement strand
GATCGATACCGTTTCTGGGGTTTCTGGCGCTTGCTGAGGGCTGACGGTCATCCCGAAATCGACCGATTCCACGCCGCAGACCTGGAGGTCTTCCAGCACCCCCGCTTCGTAGCTGATGTGCAGGACGTTTTCGTCTGAGCTGTAGGGTTTCTTTGAGGTGGCTTTGACGGGGATTCCTTTCGCTTCGCAGAAGGCGATCAGTTCCGTGCGGCCAGGAAATTGCTTCCGAAACTCCGGATCCCTCCAGGGGGCGATCACTTGAATGGTGGGGTCGAGGGCTTCCGCCGCCAACTGGAAGCGGCATTGGTCATTTCCTTTACCGGTAGCGCCATGAGCGTAGGCGCGGGCGCCGACTTCGCGAGCCACCTCCAGGCAGACTTTGGAGATCAGGGGGCGAGCGATCGAGGTGCCAAGAAGGTAAATTCCCTCGTAGCGAGCCTGCCACTGCAGGACCGGAAAAGCGAAGTCGCGGCAGAGTTCTTCTCGGGCATCGACCAGTCGCGACGATGCGGCACCGGCATCGCGCGCTTTCTTGAGGATCGCGTCCCGGTCTTCGCAAGGCTGGCCCAGGTCGACGTAGACGGCGTGGACGCGGTGCCCTCGTTCCATCAACCAACCCAGAATCACGCTGGTGTCCAAACCGCCGGAGTAAGCCAGAACGCAGTCAGTCATTTGCTAAACTTTCGAGAAAGTCGTGATGCTACGATGAGATTCAGGGGACATTCCTCTTGAAAGTCCTCAGCAATCAACGCTAACTTCGATTGTCGATTCGCAACCTTTTTTTGGCAACCCGCAAAGCGATGATCCCACAAGAACTCCTGTCTGCCCTGCGGTCGTTTGAGTCGGGGACATTGGCCGCCGAGGTCCTTGCCGAGCAGTTGCTGCGATTCGGCTCCCCTACCACTCCCTCAGGAGTGACGCTGGACCTGGATCGCAGCCGGCGATGTGGATGGCCGGAAGTGATCTATGGTCAAGGGAAAACCGCTGAGGCGATCGGTGATGCGATGGAGCGGGTGCTAGGGAGTCACCGGGAAGCCCTAGCGACGCGGGTGGCAGCCGAACATCTCCCGGAGATTCGGAAGCGATTTCCCTATGTTCGCCACGAACCGACCAGTGGTGTGGTGCGGGTGGGACGGGACCAGGTTCCCATCGATTCTTTGGAGGCAACCACTTCGTCCCGCTGCGAGTGCCTAGTGGTGTCGGCGGGGACTACCGACGGCCCCGTGGCCAGGGAGGCACTGGAAACGCTGGGCTGGATGGGGGTGGCATGTCAGTGGCATCAGGATATCGGGGTCGCCGGCCCCTACCGACTCCTTGGGCGGTTGCAGGAGCTGCGCACGGCGAAAGTCCTGGTCGCAGTGGCCGGAATGGAAGCGGCGCTAGCCAGCGTGCTGGGTGGACTAGTCGCCTGCCCCGTGATCGCGGTCCCGACCAGCGT
>JBJSWM010000966.1:0-1542 GCA_046085865.1 Pirellulaceae bacterium | reverse complement strand
ATTTGGTACCCACCATGAAGTAGATAATCAGGAGGAAAACCACATCGATCATCGGCGTCATGTTGATCGTTGGCAGTTCATCTGAAGAGGCAATTTTGATCGCCATTCGCGTCGACCTCCATTGCCAGATCAGGCGGCTCGTTTCGATCGCGACCGGCCGCGCGAGCCGTCCGACTCACTTAGCCCTTCGGCACTGATCACGTCGACCAATTGCTGTGAGTATTGGTCCATCTGGATTAGGGCCCGATCGACTTTGCTGAGAAAGTAGATCGAGGCAAGATAGGCCGGAATCGCCACCAGCAATCCTGCTGCCGTGGTGATCAACGCCTGCCCGATACCTCCTGCAAGCAGGTCGGGCCGTCCAATCGCACTGCTAGTGGCGATGGAATTGAAGGAATCCATCATGCCCAAGACGGTTCCCAGCAGTCCAAGAAGCGGTGCGACGTTGCTGATGGCATGAAAGACTCGCAAGTTCTTCTTCAGCTTCTGGCTGGCGCGATCCCCAGCATCCACCACCGCCTGCTCGATCTCCAACTGTGGTCTTCCGTACTTGCGAAGCGCTGCCAGCAGGACATCCGACATCTCACTGGGATTCCTTTCACACAGCTCGATCGCCTCATCCTTCTCCAGTTGCTGCGAACGTACCTGCTCCAACAATCGCTTCACGAATGGCTTGGGTACCAAATGCCCCTGCCGCAACGAAATCCATCGCTCCACCGAAAAAGCGGTCAGTAGCAGCGAGCAGAGTGCGATGGGATACATCAGGATTCCTCCCTTTGCAAACCATTGGCGCAAGGTGCCCGTGGAAGCTGCTGAGGGAGTCGCCGAATTCGCTCCAAAAGGAGCCGACACAGAGGCTCCATCATTCGGGAGTGTTGGCATCGTCTGGGGACTGGCCGTGGCGATCCGCGCGGCTGGGTTGTTCCAGCCCTGAGGCGGCATGGCGGCAGACCCTTGCCCAGCCATGGCGCCGCCGAATCTTGGCGCCTGGCCCTGCAGGGTCCCCGGCAGGATCAACGCGAGCAAGAAGACCATCGACAGGTTGGCGAGCAAGCTGTTTTTCCGAATCTGGCTGACACAGCTCATTGCAATTCGATCCGGCGGCGAAACGAAACATGCCCGAGGCCACAGACCTCGATCGCTGTCGTTGTTCATCGACCAGCGGCAAGCCAAACCATCCGGAAAAATCGATACATTTTGAGTCGCCACCACCGTACCTGCTAGCAATGGCAAGGTGCATCGCAGGCGGCGCCCTTTTTTTGTAGTCCCATTGGAAAATGGATCGAGAGTTGTCCTGGATTTGGGGCGATTCGAAACCCACCGATGCCCCCCTATGATCGAAAAAGCTAGATCTGCCGCTCGGTTGCGACCTACCTTTTACCATGGGATAATCGTGCTTGGTTCACGATCTCCCATCGAAAGGGACAGCATGATTTCTCCGATTCGACGCATCCATTTGCTCGTTGCCTTGTTGCTTCCGGTCCTTGCGATTGCGGTCACCGACTCGAAACTCCAAGCGGCCGATCGCCAGGAAGGGCCGGG
>JBJSWM010000965.1:0-3882 GCA_046085865.1 Pirellulaceae bacterium | reverse complement strand
GTTCGCGCTTCCCAACACCCTCTTTTTTGCCGCGGTGGTTTTTGCCATCGCCACCACCACACGCAGCACGCTGATGTCCTACCTCGGGCTGCTCGCCGTCATCGTGCTCTACGCGATCGCACAGAATTACCTCAGCGACCTTCGCAATCAGAAGATCGCCACGCTGCTAGATCCCCTGGGGATCGCAGCGTTTGGCGTTGAGACGCGGTACTGGACGGTGGAAGAGAAAAATACACACAGCCTTGGTTGGACGGAGTCGATGGTTTTGAATCGGGCTCTCTGGGGGACAGTCTCTCTGGCGATTCTAGCGATCGGAGCGAGGTTGTTTTCCTTCGCGGATCGAAGCAAGTCCAGGCGGAAAGGGTTGCAAGGTGGCGATTCCAGCACAGCGAATCAAGCTGCCGCTGTGGGTGCGGGTGCGGTAGGGATCTATGCAAAAGTAGCTGCCGATAGTCGTGGCTGGCGATGGTGGCTCCAATGCTTTGGCAATCAGTTGATGGTCGACTCCAAAGCCATTTTCCGGAGCACCACGTTCCTTGTTCTGGCTGCTATCTCTTTGCTGAATACCTTGCCTTCCCTATGGCTTGACCTGGGTGAACGATACGGCGTCAGCTCCTTCCCGGTCACCTACCTGCAGGTTCAGAAGATCGAAGGGTCGCTGAACATCTTTGTTTTGGCGATGCTGACCGTATTTGCCGGATGGCTGATCTGGAGGGATCGCGACGCCAAGATGCACGAGATGCTGGGCAGTGCTGCAGCGCCACAGACCGCCCGTCTGCTCGCGCACCTCGCATCCCTTTTGGCTCTGGTCGCTGCGATCTATCTCCTGGCAATCCTCAGCTCGGCGCTCTCGCAGGCTTCCCGCGGATACCATCGTTATCAGTGGGGTGTCTACTTTCAGCTTCTCTTTGGCAACACCTTTTGGAGCATTTCGTTCCTTGCGGTGCTGGCTGTTGCCTGCCATGCCTTCGCGCCCAACAAATACCTCGGTTATGCGCTCTTCATCGCCGCCGCTATCATCCTTTCAGTCGGGTGGTCCGCACTTGGGATCGATTCCCTGTTGTTTCGCTTCGGAGAAACACCCCGCATCGTTTACTCGGAGTTCTACGGAGTGCAGCCGTTCCTTGGTGGATGGCTGGGCTTCAGCCTCTACTGGACATTGTTCTGCAGTCTGCTTCTTTGGCTTTCTTCCATCGTTGTGCATCGGGGTGTCCCCGCGTCACTGAAGGATCGGTTCAAACGCAGTTGGCGGTCGTTGCCCTCTTCCATGGTCGCCTGGGGACTGTGCAGTCTCCTGGGCTGGCTGGGCATGGGGGGTTGGCTTGGCTATCAGACGATGGTGGTCAATCAAATCATCCCTTCCGATCAAGTGGAACTTCGACAGGCGGAGTACGAGAAAAAGTACAAAAAGCACGAGAAGCATCCAACGCCGAGGATCGAATCAGTCAAGTACCAGATCGATCTCGATCCTCCCACGCGAAACATGGTGCTCAAGGCCGACCGCATCCTGCGCAATCGAACCGACGGCGTCATCGACACGATCTTCGTGTCGATGGATCCAAGGCTCAATCACGAGGTGAAGATCGAGCGTGGATCGAAGGTGATGGAAGATGTGGAACTGGGATTCAGCCAGTGGAAGATCGAGCCGCCGATGGGGACTGGGGAGCGATTGAAGATGGAGACGACGACGGCAACGAATCATCGAGGGATCGAAAACCAAGTCAGTGATCTCCAGTTCCTGCCGAATGGAACCTTTTTCAATAATGAGGTGGTGCCGTCGATCGGGTATCAGATCGACCGTGAAATCAGCGATCCGAAGAGCAGAAAAAAGCAGCAACTGGAGGGGGCCCTGGAGTGGCCCGAATTATCAAGAGAGAACAGAGATGCGTGCTTCCATCATTATCTTGGTGAGCCGGCCGACTGGGTGGATGTTGAAACCGTGATCAGCACCACCAAGGATCAAATCGCCGTTGCTCCAGGAAGTTTGATCGAAGAGTGGAAGGAAGGAGACCGGAATTTTTTCCGTTACAAGTTGGATCATCCTTCGATGAATTTCTACTCCTTCATCTCGGCGAAGTACGAAGTGCTCCGCGACAAGCAGGATGAGGTCGATGTGGAGGTCTATTATCACCCCGAGCACGCCTGGAATGTCGAACGAATGGCGCTGGCAGTCAAGGACTCGATCGCATATTGCAGCAAACAGTTCGGTCCCTTCCGACATCGACAGGCTCGAATTGTCGAGTTCCCAAGAGTGGCATCCTTTGCCCAGGCTTTTCCAGGAACGATGCCCTATTCGGAAAGCATTGGATTCATCAACGATTTACGCGATCCTGAAAAAATCGATGTGGTCTACTACGTCGTCGCCCATGAAATGGCCCACCAGTGGTGGGCTCATCAAGTCGTCGGTGCCAGAATGCAAGGAGCGACCTTGCTTTCCGAAACATTGGCTCAGTACACCGCACTGATGTTGATGGAAAAGCGGTATGGCAAGGGCATGATGCGAGTCTTCCTGAAATACGAACTCGACGCCTACTTGGAGGCGCGAGGAAGCAGTCGAAGGGAGGAAAAGCCGCTCATGCGCGTCGAACCGAATCAGGGGTACATTCATTACAACAAAGGGAGTGTCATCCTGTACGCCCTGAAAGAGCTGATGGGGGAAGATCGCATCAATGCGGCACTCAACGAGTTGGTCGATGCATTTGGCTACAAGGATCCACCCTATCCGACCTCTCTGGAACTGGTCGATCGATTGAAAAAGCATGCTCCACAAGAACTGCACAGCTGGATCGACGATCAGTTCGGGAAAATCGTGCTCTTCGAGAATCGTTTGATCGATGCCAAGGTAGTCCGTCTGCCCGACGGGAAGTACGAAGTCACAGGCAAGGCGACGTTTCGAAAGGTAGAAGCCGACGGCAAAGGTGTCGAAACCCCAGTGAGCCTGGCAGACTGGATTGAGGTGGGGGTGATCGATAAGCCGAAGGGAGGAGCGGAGGAAGGGGAGGTGAAGCGCTTTGAACGGATTTTCGTCGATGGGCCGGAGGCAACTTTTCGGCTGTTGTTAGACGAAGAACCGTACCAAGTCGCTGTCGACCCTAGATGCTTGCTGATCGATCGCATCCCGGGTGACAACGTGAAGAAACCAGACATCGGAACCAGCGATGCCGTCGCTGTTGCCGGAACCTAGACGCGGAATGGTTCAACCCTTGCTCACGCGAAAGCGCGAAGGCATGAAGCCATGACGCCCCCCGTCCGGTTTGCGATTCCTGCCTGTATTTCCAGTCGAATTTTTCATTGGTCTGTGACTTTGAGTTGCCAATCCAATCGGCAGGTAAAATCGCGCAGGAAATGGGGCGTCGGTGGCTGACGAACCATCTTCCACTTTTCTTTCTTCGCGTCTTCGCGTGAGACCAACCAGCTCCCAGACTCGGAGGACAGAGCCGTCACAAGGCGAAGACCTCCTGGCGTAACAGCGAAGGAAATTCTCATGGCGTTGCCTTGCGCTATCTGATCGTCGCGCCGTTGGCACTTGCAGACAGATTCCGAAGTATCTGCTTACACAACGTAGAGAGCACCAAACCGTCATGTGATAGGGATCATTTTTGAGCCACCACCGCTTCGAAGGCAGCATGGGCTGGATCTCACCCTCCCCTTTGGATACAAGGCATGGGCTGGATCTCACCCTCCCCTTGGGAGGGTCGCGAGGAACGAGCGGGGAGGGCCGGGAGAGCCTTATCTTTCAGATCCATCCATCGCGGTTCATTCTGCCCCAACGGACTAAACCTGGGGTACCCTCACCGCTTCGTCGGTCCTCCACAGCGACTCTACCGCTGGGAGAGTCGCTGGGCGTTGAGGCAACAGGCACTTCTTGAGTCGCGGTAGTGA
>JBJSWM010000964.1:0-1065 GCA_046085865.1 Pirellulaceae bacterium | reverse complement strand
CATCGATCGAACGAAACCAAATTTCTTGTCGGCGCACGAACTGCCGACTGCGCGCCTGAATCTTTGGAATCGCCTCCTCCAGCGACAGGGATCCATCGAGCACCTGAGCGATCTCTTGATAGCCGACCGCCTGACTGGCGGTGCGGCCTAAGGAACCAAATCGTTCCTTGAGCCCCTTCACTTCATCGACCAGTCCGTCCAGGATCATTTGATGGACACGTTGATTGACGCGGCGATGGATCTGTTCCCGTGGCCACTGCAGGACGAAGGCGCGATGCCGTAGCTGCAAGTCGACTCGCTCAAATTGCGTCTGCCAATGGCTTAGCGGTCGCCCGGTCGCTTTGGCCACCTCCAGCGCGCGGATCATCCGACGCCAGTCACCTGGAAGGATCCGGTGAGCGGCCAGCGGGTCGACTTGCCAGAGCCTTTGCCGAAGCGATTCGATACCATGCCGCTCGACCTCCCGCTCCACCTCGGCTCGAAAGTCAGGATCTCCCGGTGGCCCCAGGAACATTCCTCTCAGCAGCGTCTTCAGGTAGAGCGGCGTGCCACCAACCAGCAGCACCTGTTTGCCTCGGGATCGGATCTCTGCCGCCTTCCGATGCGCCGCCAGCACGTACTGGGAAACGCTGAATTCCTCCGTCGGTTCGACCAGATCGATCAAGTGGTGCGCGACGCGTCGCTGCATGGTGATATCTGGCTTGGCCGTCCCGATATCCATACCGCAATAGACGGCCATGGAGTCGACCGACAGGATTTCCGCCCCCATCCGCTCGGCAAGCTCTAACGCCAAGTTCGACTTGCCACTGGCAGTCGCGCCGGTCAGATACCAAGCGTCTTTGAGCGGAGGCTGAATCCAAGATTCCACCTGCAACGGCTCGAGTGCTTCCCCTAAGCCGGTCGATTCCACTTTCCGTCCTTCGTTCATCCGCTAGCGTCTTTCATCCTGATGGATTGGCCGATCGTCTGCAGGTCGGTCTTGCGCGATCGACCGGAACCACCACAGAACCCCAGCGCAACCTGCCTACTCCTTATTATTCTTCCTGCCAACCCAAAGAGAATTCG
>JBJSWM010000963.1:0-6399 GCA_046085865.1 Pirellulaceae bacterium | reverse complement strand
GGAGATTCAGTCGCAGATGGAAAAACTGCAGGAAAAGATGCAGGGCATGCGACCCGACTTCGGCAACTTCCGCGAGATGACAGAAGAGCAGCGGGCAGAAATGCAGAAGAAGATGGAAGAGATGGGCAAGCAGATGGCCGAGGCGGCCAAGGCGGCTGAAGCGGAAGTCGACAACATCCTCGACCCAGATCAGCAAGATCGACTCCTCGGATTGATGATCCAGCGCGATGGCGTCCGTTCGGTCATGGGATCGGAAAAGGTTGCCGAGGCGCTGGGGGTGACGGCCGAGCAGAAGGAGAAGCTGCAGGCTGCCGAGCGAGAAGCGATGGAAGAGATGCGATCCGCCTTTGGTGGCGGTGGCGGTCGCGGTCCTGGTGGCCCCGGTGGACGTGGACAGGGCGGTCCTGGTGGTCCGGGAGGTGCTCCTGGGGCCGGTGGTGGACCCGGTGGTCCTGGCGGTCCTGGCGGATTCGATCCGGAAGCGATGCGGAAGCGATTTGAAGAGTTTCGCAAGAAGTCAGACGAACGACTGCAGGCGATTCTCACCGACGCACAGCGCCAAAAGATGGACGAGATGAAGGGGGAGAAGTTTGAATTCCCCGCGCCTCAGTTCGGTTTCGGTGGTGGACGCGGTCAGGGTGGTCCTGGTGGCCCAGGCGGTCCTGGTGGCGGCCGACGTCGTCCCGGCGGCGAAAACTAAATCGCCCGCGGCGATCAGCCGTGCAACCAAAAAAAGTCATAACGCCTCGAGTTCCAACTCGAGGCGTTTTTTATTCGGTGCGCGACCCAGCGATCCCAAGGCGTTGCCCTGGAATATCTCGTCGTCATGCCGTTGGCACCTGAAAACAGATTCCGAAGGGGGTGCGTAAGCAACGTAGCGCACCATCAAACCGCCATGGGTGTTTCATCGTGTCAGCGTTACCAATCCGACCGCATCAGCACACAGCAGGGGCGTCATGCGATCGCTGATCTGCATGGTCAGGCGGCATTTCGATTCATGATCGGCAACCTCAAGACTTCAGCTTCCAACTCTCATCATTCCACCGATAGCTTGTCCAGCCGTCGTCGGTCAGGCATTCGCGAACCAGCAGATTGCCCGGCTGCCACTCCAGATAGAAAAACCCTTGCTTGGGTCCTGAAAAATGGCTTGCGTTGTCTGCGTTGAGCAGCGGGTGGCCACTGGCTGCAGGTTTGGAAGTGCCATCCCATCGAATCACTTGTCGTACATGGGTGTGTCCGTAAAGGATCCCGGCGACGCGACGCCCCTGAAGCTGCTGGTGGTACTCCTGGACATCGCATGGGTGCCATTCCATCTGCAAATTCTTCTCTGCATCCAACTGACATGGCTGGCTGTAACGCGGCAAGTCGATGTGATGAGTCACTAGAAGTGGCCGATTTTTATCGGGATCGTGGCGCTGAAGGTCCTCTTGAAGAAAGGCCAAGCTATCGAACGGATGGTACCTTCGACGTTGCCCCTGATGCTCGGGCCGCCCCACCACAATCCCCAAGTGGATGCAATGGAGATCGCCCCAATCCCAGGAGTAATGGAGTCCGCTGGCCGATCGCTGCACCCCCTCGCGCTTCGAAACCCTTTCCCGCAATCGATCGATCGCCAGCCCTTTCCCATCGGGGCTGTCGTGATTCCCATGAACTTCGAAGACTGGATACTTCAGCCTTCCTTCCTTTCCGGTCAAACCGAAGTCCTCGACAAAATGCCGCCACTCCGTCTCCTGCATCGCTTCGAAATTCTTCCCTCGCTTGTCGCCACTATCGATGATGTCTCCCCCATGAATCACTCCCCGCACCTCGGCCACCTTGCCGCCACCGATGGAATCGGGAAGCGAACTGCCCGGGAGACGATTCAAGGTATCGACCAGCCGACCACAGATTTCCGCCGACTTGGGGTCGATCTGGTCAGGTTGATCCTGCCGCGCTAAGTAATGAGTATCCGAGACAAAGAAGAAGGCGACTCCAGGCTCGCCCTCTCTCGAATCTGCCTGAGTGTCATCGAATCCACCCTTCAGCATCCGCCCCGAGGAAGCGATCCCAACCGAAGCGCCTGCGTTCACCAGCCATTCGCGACGCTGCCAATGCCTTTCCATTCGGTGGCTCCTTTACCAATCTGCTAAAAGTCCATCGAGATCCTTGCTGTATGGTACCCGTTGGCGGAACTCGGCGCTGAAGCCTCATCGAAAGAAAGGAAGCTAGTCGCCGCCACCATCGGCTCTGCTACTTCCATTTGGAGAGTTCCTTTCGGATCGTTCTTGGATCATTGTCGGTACCGATCGCCTCACCGCATCGATTGGGATCGGTCATGGCGTATCACTAGTCAGCCCATGATGTTTCGCCAAGATCGCGAGTTGAGTCGAGCATGTCACGCGTGTGCCGAAGTGGGTTTGTCACGAACCAGCAAAATAGCCGGTTGGACAAGAAAAAGAGTAGCGTCCGCCGCGCAACCCAGGACCTTCATCTCGCGGAGTCACTACGGGACCGAGATGCGAGAGAAATGTTACGGTCCATCCATTCTCCGTGGCTCCGTGCCTCCGTGAGAGGCAACTCAACACGATCCATTTTCTTGCTCCATCATGCTCCCTTGCCCTATGGAACTGCCGGATGTCCCTTCCATTGACGCAGGAGGGAGAGCATGGACATGGCGCGAAACCTGGCCGTGCTTCGCTCAGCCACGTCCATCATTGCCGGAAGCGACTTCGGCATGAATTGGAAGTGACGGGCATCGACCGCTTGGCGCTGCCAAGACTTGCAACGGGAGTAGGTGGACTGGATTGGAATGACGTGCAGCCGTTGATCGTCCAGCACTTGGGCGACCTTTCGATCCCGATCTATTTCGATACCTTGCATGCAGGTCAGAAGGCAGTCGAGAAGGGCTGAGCCGATCTAGGCTTAGACCAGCTCCGAGATCGGTTGGGCGTTGTCATCGACCAGATAGTGCGGTCGGCCCGTCAGGTCTTCCAGTGTCGTGGTGCTGGCCTGAATCCCCAGCGTGTGGTAGAGGGTCGCGATCACTTCCTGGAAGGTGACGGGGCGGCTGGCGGCTTCCCCTCCCATGCGATCGGTGCTGCCGATCACCTGGCCGGTCCTGAGTCCACCTCCGGCCAGCACCGCACACGACACATTGGGCCAGTGATCGCGTCCTGCGTCCTTGTTGATCTTCGGAGTTCGTCCGAATTCTCCCCAAGCAATGACGGTGGTGGTCTCCAGCAGCCCTCGCTGATGCAGATCTTCGATCAAGGCGCTGAGGGCCTGATCGAAATCGGGGAAATTCTGCTTGGCGTTTTGAAAATTCTGACCATGCCAATCCCAGAAGGAATAGCTGAGCGTGACGACCCGCACGCCCGCTTCGATCAAGCGTCTGGCAAGGAGGAACTGTTGGTTCAATCGTGGAGCCGCATCCCCTTGCTCCTTCTCTGTCCCCATACCGTACCGTTCGCGTACAGCGCTATCTTCGCGCGCGACATCGAGTGCTTCTAGGAGGCGATCGGAGGTAAGCATTGAGAAGGCGCGCTGCTGGAACGCATCGACTCCTTCGATTGCACCGGTTCGATCGATATCGCGCCGCATGCCATCAAAGCTGGCCAAAAGCTGCTTGCGATCTTCCAACCGCGTCAGGTCGATTCCCTGCAGCGTCAAATCATCGCGTATCTCCCCCTGCGGGTTGAACGGCGTGTGACCAAACCCAAGGAAGCTGGCGCGGCCATAGTTGTAGGGAGTATGCCGCATGCGTGGCGAGAGATTGACATAGCTGGGGAGGGTCCCATCGCGCGTCCCCTGCAGCTTGGATACCACCGCCCCAAACTCGGGCCAGCCCCCCGGCGGATTGCGTTCGTTCAAACGCCCCGTCATGCACTGGAACGACTCGTGCCGATCCTTGGCTCCCACCACAGCGCGCAGGATCGCCAGTTGGTCAGTGATCTTCGCCAGCCCAGGCAGGTGCTCGCAAATCTCCATCCCTGGCACCTTGGTCGCCACCGGACGGAACTCGCCGCGAATCTCCGATGGGGCATCCATTTTCAGATCGAAGAGATCTTGATGCGGGGGACCACCCGGCAGATAGACCATGATGATCGATCGGTCCGAGTTGCCGCGGCCCTGAGCGGCATCCAGTCGCATCAAATGGGGAAGGGTGAAAGACCCAAGAGCCCCGATGCGAAGGAACGATCGGCGGGAGCGGTGATCGCAAAAGCCGGACTGGCGTGGACCATGAAGCGTCAGCATGCTGCGGGTCTCAACAGGGCGGTGGGATGGAGTGGTGGGTGGTGACGGACCAAGGACAGCCATTCACCAGGGAGACGAAGGAAACCGTCGCCTCCGCCTTTCATTTCTACTATCCCCATCGACCGGACGGAAAGTCGGATCGATGGGGAATTCATCGAAATGACAAGAAATCGATCGACATTTGTCGAGTTTGATTGCCAAGTTGCGGAAGGCAACGGCTGGACCTAGCTTTCCGAAGGCCCAACTCCCTGGATCCGGCTGGCAGAACCTCGTTTCAGACACTTTTTTTAGTGCAACGGCCGGACCACCGAGAGGCTGCGCCAATAGTCCATCAGCGTTTCCACCGACAGAACCCCGCCTCCCATACCGCTTTTGTGGATCCCGGCATACGGAACCCCATGGGGGAACACATTGTGCGCGTTGATCCAGCTATTTCCCGCACACATCTGCTCGGCAACACGTGCCGCTCGATGGAGATCCTTTGTCCAGACGCTGTTGGCCAAACCGTAGTCGGTTGAATTGACCATGTCGATGACCTGATTTTCATCACGGAAGGGGGCTAGGTAGGCGACCGGGCCAAAGATTTCTTCACGAGCCGCGACGTTGTCGAGCGAACCGGCGAGCAGGGCAGGCTTCACGAAGTGCCCTGGATATCCCTCGACATTCGCTTCACCACCCTCCAGCAGGCACTTGGCTCCCTCAGCAACTCCCTTTTGCAGGTAGCTGAGCACCCGCTGCTTCTGCTTGCCATTGACCACAGGTCCCATTTGAGAGCCGCCTTCCAGCTGGTAGCCGATTTGGACTCTCTTGAGTCCTTCACGAGCCCTTTCGACGAAGCGATCGTAAACCTTTTCATGGATCAGCCAGCGCGTTGCATCGCAGCAGACTTGGCCGGTGTGGAAGGTGATCGCACCGACAAGTTTGTCGGCGGTGGCATCGACATCGACATCATCAAAAACGACTGCCGCTCCCTTGCCACCCAGTTCCAATTTGACCGGTACCAGATTCCGGCCGCACGACTCGGCGATCAGGCGTCCCACCTCAGGCGAACCGGTGAACGACATCCGCTGCAGCTTGGGATTGCTGGACAGCGCTGCCCCGGCGACAGGCCCCAGGCCGGGGACAATATTGATGATGCCATCAGGAATTCCCGCCTTCTTTGCGACTTGCCCGAGGAAGAGAGCCGACAGTGGGGTGTCTTCCGCTGGCTTGATGACAACCGAATTCCCTGCAGCAAGCGCGGGGGCGATTCCCCAGCCGATCAGCAGGAAAGGGAAGTTCCACGGGAAGATAAATCCGCAGGCGCCCCACGGGTGCTTGCTGGTCCATGCTTCGTGTCCTTTGACCGCCAGAGTCGATCGCATGCGGATGTGCTGCGAGAGATCGGCGAAGTAACGCATGGTGTCGACAAAGTTCCCGACGTCGCCGAGTGCCTGGGCATAAATTTTTCCCGCGTCCAGCGACTCGATCTGTGCGAAGTCTTCTTTCTGAGCATCGACGGCGTCGGCCAGACGGTGGATCAGAGCGCTGCGGTCGTTCGGGGAAAGCTTGGCCCATGCACGTTGCTTGAAGGCAAGGTCTGCGACATCGACGGTGCGATCGACATCTTCCTTGCTGAAGGCCGAGACGACCGCGATGGGGGTTCCGGAACCGGGGTCATGGGTGGTGAAGGTGGCACCCGCTGTTCCCTTCACCCAACCTCCATCGACCCAACCGGCGATTTCTCCCGACTCCAAGAACTGGCGGACAGCTGGTCGCAGGGCGATGTTCTTCGGCAAATGGTTCATGGCAGATTTCCTCGACGGTTTGCGTGCTTGGGTTCCCTCGATCGAACGTCGAGGGCTTCGAGATCGGCAGCGATTGACGTCCCGTTTCAACCCACTGGCATTGTATCGCCGTCGAACGGGGTCCAGGAAGAACCCCGCCGCTGCTACAATCGGATCGTGAACTCTGCCTCACCGGCTTTCTCGATGGGCTACCAAGCGATTCTATCGACGAAGCGACCAATGCCTGGCTTAAGAAAGATTGCGATGGTCGACCGCAGATCGGACATGCCCCCCATAGAGGATCGCACAAACCACCGCGACTGGGGCTTGCCCGAAGCGTTTCTATTAGTCGGGTCCGTGTTCCTGGCGATCAGCCTGCTTTTTGGTTGGATCGCATCTT
>JBJSWM010000962.1:0-2188 GCA_046085865.1 Pirellulaceae bacterium | reverse complement strand
GCATCGGTCGATACCAACTGCTTCCCAGGAAGATGTCCACAGCGTTTATCGCCGACCTGATCTTCAATGTGAACCGCAGCGACTCCGATCTCCTCCAGGCGTTCGATCGAGTCTCGCAGAGCGGATTCACTTCCCCAGCCGGTATCGATATCCACCAGTAGGGGCAGGCTGGTTGCCGAGGTGATTCGGCGGGCATCTTCGACCACATCTCCCAGTGTAGTGATGCCGATATCAGGTACGCCATGAGACGAATTGGCGACACCGGCCCCCGAAAGGTAAATCGCTTGAAAACCTGCCTGCTCGGCCAGAAGGGCACACAAAGGGGAAACGGTCCCTACAATCTGAAGAGGGAATTCCCGCTCCAAAGCTTGCCGGAATCGCACGCCGGGTGACGATCTCATTGTGGTTCCGTTCACGAATGCCAAGGCTTTTTTGTGGAAAAGAGACCAGCCCAGATCAATCCATTGATTGTCACGCGGGAAAACGGCGGAATCAAGCCAACTCTTTTTAAGGTGAACCATTCGATTTCTTTCCACCATGCGATGGTAGGCTGGTAACATCAATTTGGTTCACGAATAACCCCTGCACGCTACCTCTCAACGTTGCGGAGTGCTCATGGATCATAGGAATGAAGCCGGATCCGGATTGATCGCTTTTGACGACGTGATCTCACGTATCGCTCAATACGCGCACCAGACGCTTCATCCGTCGACCGAGGCGCTGGAGACGGCAAGGTATTGCCTTCTGGACAGCATCGGCTGCGCGATTCTCGCGCTGCAGTTTCCCGCATGCACAAAGCTCTTGGGGCCGGTGGTACCTGGGGCTGTCTTGAGCCAGGGTGTCAGAATTCCCGGAAGCCCGTGGCAGCTGGAACCGATTCAGGCCGCTTTCAACCTTGGGACCATGATCCGTTGGCTCGACTACAACGACACTTGGCTTGCGGCTGAGTGGGGGCACCCATCCGATAACTTGGGTGCAATCCTGGCGCTGGCCGACTATCTCGATCGGAATCCCAACAATTGCTGGACTCCTGGTCGCCCCTGGACCTTGCGCGATGTAGTGGAGAGAGCCATTCAGGCTTACGAGATCCAAGGCGTCCTGGCACTTCAGAATGGCTTCAACCGTGTTGGCTTGGACCATGTCCTGCTGGTGAGAGTCGCGTCCAGTGCAGTCGCCTCAGCGATGCTCGGCGGAACCCCTCAACAGATCGCTGCCACGGTCAGCCAATCTTGGCTGGACGGTGGTGCGCTGCGAACCTACAGGCATGCGCCCAACACCGGTAGTCGAAAGAGCTGGGCGGCCGGAGACGCCACGCGACGCGCCGTGCAATTGGCTCTATGGACCATGGCCGGGGAGCGGGGATATGCGACCGCCCTGTCGGCACCCAAGTGGGGCTTCCAGGATGTGGTTCTAGGAGGCAAGCCTGTGGTGCTGGAGCGGCAGCTTGGTTGCTATGTGATGGAGAATATCCTTTTCAAAGTAGCCTACCCAGCAGAATTCCATGCACAGACGGCTGCCGAGGCAGCCGTGCAACTTTCGCCGTTGGTTCGCCATCGACTGGACGAGATTCGGGAGATCAAGATCTTCACTCAGGAGTCGGCCATTCGCATCATCGACAAAACCGGGTTGCTGAAAAATCCTGCCGACCGAGACCATTGCATTCAGTACATCGTCGCCGTCGCTCTCCTGCACGGAACCCTTCGTTCGGAGCATTATGAAGATGCCTTTGCCGCTGACCACAGGATCGATCAGCTCCGATCCTGCATGTCCGTTCAGGAGGAACCCGCCTACAGCCGGGAGTATCTTGACCCCTCCATGAGGTCGATTGGCAATAGGCTTCAGGTGGTCTTTCAGGATGGGTCGGCAACGCCCGCCATCGCCATCGATTTTCCGATCGGCCATCGTCGCCGCCGAGAGGAATCCAAGCCGCTTCTGATACAAAAATTCCTGGATAATGTGCAGGCACGATACGACAGCCAAAAGACCGATTCCATTCTGTCGCTCTGGCAAAATCCCGAACTCCTACTCTCAACCAGAGTCGCCGAGTGGATGGATCTCCTGGCGGACCAACCGGAGCCATGAAGATCCATCCACTCGGAGACTCTGGTTGAGAGTAGGAGTTCGGGATTTTGCCAGAGCGACAGAATGGAATCGGTCTTTTGGCTGTCGTATCGTGCCTGCACATTAT
>JBJSWM010000961.1:0-1288 GCA_046085865.1 Pirellulaceae bacterium | reverse complement strand
CACTCATGCTGGAAGAAAGCCAACCCTAATTATCGTTGCGGATTGGTCGCAGGCCGGGATTGGTTACACTCCACAAGCGGAACTGTCCGAACAGCGGGTTGGTTGCGGATTGGTCGCAGGCCGGGATTGGTTACACTACCTCCACCCCGAAACCCTGACGCGACAGGGACTTGCGAACAGCCCAACTAGAACAAAAGCAATTGAGGAGGTGCCGTTTCCGGGCTTTGACGTATCTTTCCAAGAAAAATCTCCATCCGCTCGAACTGCTTGTCCGTGATCGACATGATCCGAACCTCCCCCTCCGGCGGCAGGTTCCGCTCCACTCTCGTCGCATGCACCTCGGCGTTCTCGATGCTTGCGCAGTGACGTAAGTAAACCGAAAACTGCATTTTTTGAAAGCCGTCTTCCAGCAAGGACTTTCGAAAAAGCGCATACTCCCGCCTGGCACGTTTGGTATCGGTTGGCAAATCGAACATCACCAGCAGCCACATGCTTCGGTACCCCGTTACGAACATGAAACAGGTACCTCAAGTGTCTTCGACTCCCCGGAATAGCATCGCACCAACGATCCAACAAACCGATGCATCGCCACCATCAGCGGCCCCTTCTCGCCGCCCAACATCACCGACATTTCTAACAACTTCAAAAGCTCCGCCTTTGCGGGCTGGTTCAGCGTGTCATACCCTGCGCGCCACATTTCGCGTACGCGATCGTCGACAAACGGACGCCACGGCTCGATCAAATCATCCGCCAGACAAAAGTGATTCGATCGATTGCAATGATGCAGCCCAAGGCAGGGCATCAACCCAGCACTCACAATGGCACGCGCAACAGCAGCTCGCACGATCGCGTACCCGTAATTCAAAAAGCTGTTCACCCCATCCTGATCGCTGTCCCTTCGAAACTCTTCAGGCCACAGCCAGTTGGACCAGTCGGTTCTTGCTGCCTGCGCTTCCAGATTTTCCGGATCGCCCGATTTCACACGCCGGGACATCGCCAACAAAGCAGACCGAGCGGGATATTCCTCAGGAAGGTTCATCGCTTGGTTGAAGATCTTTGCCACCACCAGTTGCCGCCACAACTGCTTGCGCATCGGCTTGGCTAGTTCGATCTGATCATGGACGCGCCAAACAATCTGTGTGTGGTCGGCCAGCGGTAGCATCATGGCGATCGGCATGTGGTTGTCGCCACAGATCACCAGCACGGCATCCGATGCCGCTAATTGCAAAAGCGCCTGGTGCGTGTAGGTGGTCTGCGGATGGTCAACCACCACCATCCCCACATCCTC
>JBJSWM010000960.1:0-876 GCA_046085865.1 Pirellulaceae bacterium | reverse complement strand
CTGGATTGGGGTTGGTCTTGTTGGCTTGTCTGGCCGTTGCAAGATTCCAGTCGCTTTGAAAGAGGATCGGTTTTTGAGGCTACCGCAAAGTGGTCCAGCGAATGACGAAGGCATCGTCGAAACGGTCCTTCGATTCCGCGTGGCGCAGCTGGAGTTGGCGATCAAAGGCAAATCCCAGTTCCAGGCCATCGACGCGGCCCTCGCTGACGTGGTCCAGTCCGACGACCAGCCGAATATCGCGATAGGTCATCACCTCGTCGCGCTGATCCGGTAGCTCGATATCCCAGCTTCCTCCCTCGTATCGACCTGCCACGTACAGCCATTGGTGCTCGGAGATCCGCGCGGTGACACGGGGTCTGGGGAAGATCATGTCCCAGCGGATGGGAGCCGCAGCGTCGTCGTGCCAAGAAAAGCCGAAGACCGGAAGCAGCTTGATGTCATCTCGGTCGATGTAGTCGACTCCAAGCACCCAGTCGCTGGAGCTGTGTGGGCTGTAAAAGCCGACGAGGTGGCTGGGAAAGCGAATCCCGTCCCGTGCGCTATCCTCAAAGTCGCTGAAGACGCCGATGCTAGTGGCCGCATCGACGCGAAGCGATTCGGTCAGCTTCACGCGATTCTGATAGCCGATCACGAAGTCATAAAGACGTGGGGGCAACGGCACGACTTCCGGCCCCGATAGCCAGGGGATGGAAATCAGTTCGGTTGGTACTCTTGGAATTCCCAGACCTACCTCGACTCTGCTTCTCAATCGGGACTGATTGGAGGCATCAACATCCACTGGCTATCGGGGCCGGCAGTCGTGCCGTTGCCCCCACGTCTTTATGACTTCGTGATCGGCTATCAGAATCGCGTGAATCTGACCGAATCGCTTCGCGT
>JBJSWM010000959.1:0-23521 GCA_046085865.1 Pirellulaceae bacterium | reverse complement strand
AGCAATTTCCTGGGACAGCCCGGTCTTCTGCATTCGACCATGGCGATCGGCATCATCGATCCCAGCACCCACCAATGGCATCGGCAAGCGATGGAACGGATTGGGATTGAAGATTGCAATTTGCCTACCATCATCGACCATACCGCTCCCCTCGGGCAAATCGCACACAGGGGAAGGCGCCTTCACATCCATGGAGGATTTGGAGACCAGCCATGCGCCCTCCTGGGGGCAGGTCTCCAGCCGCATCAACTCTCGATCAACTGCTCCACAGGAGCCCAGGTCTCCCGCCGATCGGACCGCTTCGTTCCGGGGCCCTACCAATCTCGCCCTTTCTTCTTCGGCGATTGGCTGCAGACCATCACCCACCTTCCCGCTGGTCGCGCCCTGAATGGTTGGGTCGATCTTCTTCAAGAGCTTGCTGGGGCCGAGGGAATCCAACTGCAGTCCCCCTGGCAGTCGATCGCCGAAGCTCTCCATCATCACGACGCCAACGGCCTCCAGGCCGAATTGGCTCTTCACCGTTCCCCCTTTGCCCAGACGGGGTCGCTGACTGACATCACCCTAGAAAATCTGTCTGTCGGTTCGCTGATGGCAGCCTGCTGCGATTCCATGGTCTCCCACTACCATCGCGCAGCCGCGGCCCTCGATCCGCAACAACGCGCCATGCAAATCCTGCTCACAGGCGGTCTGGCCGAACGGCTCCCAGGGCTCAACCACCGCATCGCTTCCCGTTTCCAGCTTCCCGTCCTTCAGGTCCCTGGTGAGTCGACGCTCCAGGGACTCCTTCATTTAGCCTCCCTTCCTGAAACAGTGGCAATAAGGAATTGACCGATGAAACCCAGTCGTTCGCGCTTCCTGCCTAGTCTGATGGTGACGGTTCTTGGGTGGGCTGGTAGCGCGATGGCAGCCGCACCGCCCAACCAGTCCCCCGCCCCAGAAGATCGCTCCCTCGACGGTCAATCCACCTTCATCGACCATTCGCTTTGGATCTCCGAAGAATTCCCCTGCAATTGGCCGACCTACCCCTTCCCTAAATTCCAGATCGTCCCTCAGCAGAGGATCGGACGGTCCAGCCTCTACCACGTCGACATGCTGATCATCGATGGGAACACCGGCACTCAGATGGATACCCCACCGCATTCGGTGCTGAGGCCGGAACTGAATCATCCCAAGTCGGGTCCACTGGGGTTGGCCTACACCGACAGGATTGAGCCGTGGCAGTTCGGAGGCGAGGCGTGTGTGGTCGACGTGCGAGGCAAACTCGAGAAGGCTCCTTTAGGAGTCAGCCCTCTGGTCGGCCCATCGATCCTGGAAGCATTTGAAAAAGAGCACCGGGCTTTTCGTCGAGGGGATGTGGTTCTGTTTCGCAGCGACTACACCGACCTGTTCTACCGGCCATTTCCTGAAGGATCCCGCTTCATCAACGACATCATCGATCGAAAGGCGGAAGGGTATCCGGATCCAAATCCCGATGCAATGGAATGGCTTGGGCAACGTGGGATCCTGGCCGCCGGGACCGATAGCCCCAGCATGGGACCACTGCCTGATCTGGCCGAAGCGACTCACTACGCTGGCCTGCGGCATGGAATGATCTGGACGGAGGGGGCGACGGGACTGGGACGGATCCCAACAACCGGGGCGTTCTATTGTTTCCTTGGTCCCAAACACGAAGGTGGACCCTACGGCGAAGGCCGCGCCTTCTCGATCGCTGGTGGGGAGCTACCGCGACGATTGATTGAGTCGTGTCGAGAGAAGCGAGCCCGAGACTTGTCGCCAGTCATGACCCCAAAGTTCCCAATGACCTCACCTGGCGTGGCGACTGGCAGCCACCGACAAAGCTACCTGAAAGTCGATTTCCTTTATTCCCCCGAACTGGACCTGTGGCATCATGCCCACTGGATGGACTCGATGGCTGGGACCCACTTGGTGCCTCCCGCCTATGCGCTTCCCAAACCCCAGCAGAAGGTAGAGGAAACGGCGCTGCAACTGGCTTGGAGGCAAACCTATGAGCAGCGCTGGGGAGCTCGCGGAACCTCCAGTCGGACGTGCGAGCAGGTGCCGATTAGTTGGACCTGTGGCCCTCTGCAAGTGATTGATGTCCGAGCGATCCGGGGGTCGACGGAGCGATCCACGTGGCCAAGCTCCCCAGCGATCGACCCCAGCTGGATTGAGAGTCATGAAGCAACCCACGGAAAGCTGAAGGCCGGGCAAATCGTTCTCTTCCAGACCGGCTACATCGATCGCTACTTGGCGATGCCACGCGACACCCAGGGGCGATTCGGACAAGGACTATGGTCCGATGGATTGCTGGGGAAGGAGGAGGGCTGGCCAGCGGTGGCCCCCGAGACGATCGATCTACTACACCAGCGAGGGATTCGGTGTGTGGCGACCGATGCCCCGGACCTGGGTGGCGTCGATCCACAGAGTGCCGCCTCCACCTACTGGCTGCTAGGCTCACGGGACATGGTGGGGATCGAATTTCTGTGCAATGCCGATTCGCTCCCGAAGGATTCCTACTTTCTCTTTGCACCGCTGAAGATCATCGGTTGCCACGGCGGCCCTGGACGCGCCATCGCTCTCTATTGAGAGCCGCGGTCCCAGTCCGTTCCCTACCCTTTCTCTCGGTCGGATCCTCTTCAGCGAGTCGCGCGATGCAAGCCGAAGCCCATCATGGACCCACCGGTTCCACCGGGATTCCTCCCTGGACATTGGGGGAATTGCCCGAGCCGAAGCGATTGAGCTGGCGGAACTGGAGAGACTTTATCGGGCCGGGAATCGTCATGATGGGAATTCAGATCGGCGGTGGCGAGTGGCTGCTGGGCCCGGCGATCACCGCCAAGTATGGAGGCGGTTTGATGTGGATCGCCACGATCGCGATCCTGCTGCAAGTCTTCTACAACATGGAATGCGGACGCTACGCCCTGTACTGTGGTGAGCCGGTGCTGACCGGCTTTATGCGATGTCGACCAGGACCGCGATTCTGGGTTGCCCTGATGCTGCTGCTCAATGCATCCGCCCTCATCCCGGGACTTTCCACTCATGGGGCGGCGATGATCGCGGCGATCCTCTTGCAGCGGCCGCCCGATCTGGGAGATCGCTGGCTGGTGGTACCTCTGGCCTATGCCTGCATGTTCTTGGTCGCACTGCCGGTGGTACTGGGAGGCAAAGTCTACTCGATGCTTCAGGCCATCATGACGGCCAAGATCATCGTCGTCTTGGGATTCTGCTTGACCATCGGCCTGCTGCTGGTCGATCGGCAGCATTGGTGGCAGGTTTTGATCGGCTTTCTGCAGATCGGTAATGTCCCGGTAGTCGCCGATCGTGAGGGAGAAGAACGCATCGTCAACGCGTTTGGGTATTTTTTGAGAGAAGGTCAGTGGCCCGACGTCTCGACCGCCAGCCTGATTGTGATTGGTGCATTTGCCGGATATGCCGGTGGTGGAGGACTGGCCAATTCCACCTACTCCAGTTTCGTACGCGACAAGGGATGGGGAATGGGGGCTCGCGTCGGTGCCATCCCCAGCGCGATCGGAGGACGAGAGATCTCGCTGAGTCATGTCGGAGAGGTGTTTCCGATCGACAGCGAGCAGTTACGGCGGTGGAAGGGATGGTGGAAATACGTCTGGACCGATCAGATGCTGGTGTGGGCCCCTGGCTGCTTTGTCGGTATGGCTCTGCCGGCACTCCTGTCTCTGCAGTTCGCTCCCTACAGCACAATCACCTCCCAGCAGGCGTCGGTCGCTCAGGCGGTCATCACCGCCGACGGCATGCGTCATGCCCCGGTCGCTCCCGCCGTTGCGCAACTCCTTTGGATCGCCGCACTCTTGACTGGCCTGATGGTGATGCTTCCCAGCCAACTGTCGATTCTCGATGATTTCAGCCGTCGCTGGACCGACGCGCTTTGGACCGCCAACCGAAAAGTGCGGGACAACATGAAACCCGCTCAGGTCGGCAAGATCTACTACGCCCTCCTGGCAGGCTATCTCCTCTGGTCGTTTCTGTTCGCCTACTATTTCAATCACGTGCCCAAAGTGATGACTGAATTCATAGCGAACTTCAACAATCTGGCGATCGGCATCACCGCCTTCCAGTTGCTTTGGATCAACCATCGCCTGCTTCCCAAAGAGCTTCGCCCTGGAAAGCTGGCCAGCATCGCGGTAGCCTGCTGCGGCATCTTTTACCTTGGCCTAGCGGGGCTCGTATTCTTCCTTAAAATCCTCCCTTCCTGGATCTCTTGAATGGCTGCTCATGTACAAAATCTGTTCGATCTTTCCGGACGCAGCGCCCTGGTGACCGGCGCGGCTCAGGGTCTTGGCCGCGCCACCTGTGAAGCCCTGGCAGCTCATGGCGCCAACCTGCTGCTGGTCGATCGCAATCTGGAAGGCGCACAGGCTACCGCCGATTCGCTCCGTCGATTCGGTGTCCGCCTGGAGTGCGCTCGGTGCGACGTATCGATGCCGGAAGAAATCGAGAAGCTTTTTGAAGTCTTGGATGGCACGCTGGGTCGAATCGATTTCCTAGCGAATATCGCCGGCGACGGCATTCTTGCTCCACCCGAAGATCTCACCCTCCAGCAACTCCAGAAGGTCCTCGACAACCTCGTCATCGGACGCTTCGCCATGTGCCAACACGCCGGTCGAAGGATGCTCTCCCAGCGTCGTGGTTCGATCATGAACATCGGATCGCTAGCTAGTTCCACCGCGCTGGGCCGGGGCCACATCGCCTACAGCATCGCCATGGGTGCAGTTCTTCAAATGACCAGGGAACTGAGCACCGAATGGAGCAGTCGGGGAGTTCGAGTCAATGCCGTGCTCCCAGCTCAGGTCATCAATCCAGGCCTGGAGGCCCGCATGGAAACTGACCCCGGCTTGCGGACCCGTTTTCTCAACGGCATCCCCGCCGGACGACTCGGCATGCCCTCGGATATCATGGGTCTTGCGGTTCTGCTCGCCTCGGACGCTTCCTCCTGGATCACTGGTGCCTGCATCCCGATGGATGGTGGCAACATGGCGATGAATGCAGGAGGCACTCCTGGCCACCACAGAACCAACGCGTAACCTGCCACAATGGAACGCTTCCCTCACAAAATGGACACCGACTTCGATCTCGGAAAGGCTCCAAGATGGCTTCCTCACTGACGCAGCGCCTGGAACTCTACCGATCGATGCTGCGCATCCGACTGTCAGAAGAGCAACTGGCACGGGCTCACCAAAAAGGACTGGTCCACGGGGCTTGTCATACCTATGTCGGGCAGGAAGCAATCGCCGTGGGTGTCTGCAAGCACCTGCAATCTGAGGATCCCATTTTCAGCACCCACCGCGGGCACGGTCACGCTCTGGCGAAAGGGCTGGAGCCGACGGAGCTTTTTGCGGAACTCTTCGGGCGCCAAACCGGCTGCTCTCGCGGCCGCGGTGGAAGCATGCACCTGTTTTCGCCAGAGATCGGATTGATGGGCACCAGCGGTATCGTAGGGCCCTGCATTCTTCAGGCATGCGGCGGAGGCTACAGCTCCCAAATCCTGAACAACCATTCGGTGGCGGTCGCATTCTTCGGCGATGGAGCCAGCAACAACGGTAGCTTTCACGAAGGCCTCAATATGGCCGCCATCTGGAAACTTCCGGTCCTTTTCGTCTGCGAGAACAACCAGTATGCCACCGAAGTTCCATTTCGAGAAGCATCCTCCAACCCAAGTGTCGCCGATCGCGCCAAGGGGTACGGGATGCCCAGCCTTTCGGTCGATGGCAACGATGTCGATGCGATCGACGATGTGGCAGGTCAGGCGATCCAGCGGGCTAGGGATGGCCAGGGACCGACGCTTCTGGAGTGCCTGACCTACCGCACCCGAGCTCACGCCGAAGGGATGGGGGATTTCACTTACCGAACGCGTGAGGAAGTCGATCGATGGAAAGCAAAATGTCCGATCGAACTCCTGAAGCAACGTCTGCTTGCTGAACACGGGCCAACGGCGCAAAAGGGAATGGAGACGATCGAACAGGAAGAGCGTTTGAGGGTCGAGCGGGCGCAAGTGGAGGCCGAGCAGTCGCCAAGTCCCATGGGAGCGACCGCCACCGAATTTGTCTACCGACAACCGCCTCGAGCCACGGCCAGTGTGACGCCGAGAACCAAACTGCGGATCCAGTCCTTCACCGAGGCAACGCTGGATGCACTGACGATAGCCATGGAGGAAGACCCAACGATCTTCGTGCTGGGGGAGGGAATCGGCCAACGCGGCGGGAACTTTGTCACCACCAAAGGGCTATTTGCCAAGCACGGCGCCATGCGGCTGCGCGATACCCCGATCTGCGAAAGAGGCTTCGTCGGACTCGCCTGCGGCGCTGCGATGACCGGTTCCAGGCCAATAGTCGACTTCATGTTCGCCGACTTCGTCCTGGATGCCTTCGGGGAGATCATCAACCAAATCGCCAAGATGCAGTACATGTCCAGCGGACGACTGAGGATGCCGGTGCTGCTTCGCGGCTGCATCGGTATCGGCCATTCGGCCGCTACCCACCATTCGGGAAGCTACTACGGGATGCTGGCACAGGTGCCAGGACTGCGCGTCGTCGTCCCCTCCCATGCCAGCGATGCCAAGGGACTTTTCCTCCACAGCTTGCGTTGCGATGATCCTGTGCTCTTCCTGGAGCATCGGGAAATTCTCCAGTCGAAAGAAGAAGTCCCAGAAGGGGCGTACGAGATCCCCTTTGGCAAGGCGAGGATCATCCGCTCCGGCAATTCGGTGACCGTGGTCGCTCTGGCCAGAATGGTCCATCTCGCTCTGGAGGCTTGCAAGGAACTGCAGAAGGTGGGAATCGATGTCGAACTGATCGATCCACGCACGGTGCTTCCACTGGACCACGAGACGATCCTGCAGTCGGTCGCGAAGACGGGAAGGCTTCTGGTGATCGATGAAGCCGCCCTCCATTGCGGTGTGTCGGCAGAGATCGCTGCCCGCATCGCAGACGATGGGTTTGACCTGCTAGATGCACCGATTCGCCGATTGGGTGGAGCCTTCTGCCCGACTCCCTACAGCCCATCGCTGGAACGGGAAGTGGTCCCATCGGTGACAACGATTCTTCAGTCGATCCGCAGCTTGATGGAGGAATGATCATGGCGCATCCAATCCAACTGCCTCGTCTCGGCTGGTCGATGGAGCAGGGTACCTTCGTCGCATGGCTGAAGCAACCTGGCGAATCGGTCGCCGTGGGAGAACCGCTCTTCGAGATGGAAGGAGAGAAGGCACTTCAGCAGATTGAATCGACCGATGCAGGGATTCTGCATCTGGCAGATCCGGCTCCGGTGGCTGGCCAAAGCTTCCCGGTCGGCGCGCTCCTGGGATGGCTGCTGGCGCCCGGGGAATCGCCGCCCGCCACTTCGGGCCCCACCCCGGCGGAAGAAAAACAGGCCAGCGCCGCTGCAGCGCTTCCACCACCCGCAGCGCCGTCGGTCCGCCGGTTGGCTCGCGAACTGGGAGTGGCAACCGACCAACTGACGGGATCGGGGCAAGGTGGACGCATCCTGGCCGATGATGTTCGCCGCGCCGCTGAACCAGCCCAGGAATTCTCCATTCCAAGCGCCAAGCGGATTCGGGCAACCCCACGCGCCAGGCGACTTGCTCGCCAACGCAACATCGATCTTACGCGACTGGTCGGTTCCGGCCGCCTGGGCCGCATACGCCAATGCGACGTCGAAGCGGTATCGGTCAGCCAGCCTCAGGCTGCTCAGCCTCAGGCTGCTCAGCCACTGTCGGCTCGCCGCTTGGCGATCATTCGCAACCTTCACGACAGCCTCGCTCGATCCATCCCCGTCACGCTACACAGCCGCGCCGAGGTGACTAGACTGGCCGCACTGCGGGCGCTTTGGAAGACCGAGAAAACATCGGCGCATCTGACTTGGAATGACTTGGTGGTCTACTTCACCGCCCGCGCCATCTCTGACTTCCCGATCGTCGCGCAGCGATGGAATGAGGACCGCACGGCATTGATTCCACTGGGCAGCGCGATCGACATTGGCATCGCAGTCGACACGCCCCATGGACTGGTGGTACCAGTGCTCCGAGATTGCCTGGGTGGATCGCTGCACCTGCGTTCTCAGGAGGCAAAACACCTGATCGAAAAGGCTCGCACCGGTCGTCTGAATCGCCAGGAAATCGAAGGAGGATGCTTGACCGTTTCCAATCTAGGGCACTACGGTATCGATACATTCACCCCCATCATCCACACGCCCCAGATCGCGATTCTCGGCATCGGAGCGATTCGCCGAGAACCTGCATTGGACGACCAGGACCGTGTTGTCACCCAGTATCGTATGGGGCTCAGCCTAACCTTCGATCACGCAGCGATCGATGGTGCCCAAGCCGCCAGCTTCCTTCAAAAACTGTCCGATCATCTCCGCGATGCCGCGATCACCTGATCGACAAAGGACGTTGGACTGCCCTGTAGGGCGTCATGCGTCGGCGTCTTTTTTGGATGTGGGTGGGATCAGAACAAGCGATCAGCCCCAGGGCGTAAAGGGAAGCGCTCAGGGAACCGACGCGAGGGTAATCGCCGCCAAGCCAAGAAAAGAGCGATCCAGCAGCCAGCACACCCAGCGCTGTCGCAAATCGCCCAAAATTGTAAGCCGTGCCACTTCCTGCCGCTCGGACCTCCACCGGATAAAGTTCCGGAAGATAGACCGCCAGCCAGCCGAAAAAAAGGGTCGAGAAAAACCCCTGCACTGCCACGATCGCTGGAAACTCAGGCCTCAGCGGTGCCGACCCTTGAAAGAGTCCTAAGGTGGTTGCCGCAGCACAGAGGCTGATCAGCGCGTAGCTGTTTCGGCGTCCCAGCCAGACGGCCAGCTGCGCGCCGGCGAAGCTGCCAGCGACCGCGCCCAGCGCCCAGGATCCCTGCACCAGTGCTTTGTATCCAGGCAACTGAGCCCCGGCGGCTGAATCAGCCCAGGGAATCATCCATTTGCTGGCTGCCCATGCACCCACCATCGGAATGGAACTTAGAACAATCCCGGCAATTGCGAGCGGCCGTATCGTCGGACTCCATAGGTTTCCCGATGGCGATTTCAAGCCTTTCGGCTGTCCCCTTCGCTTGGCCAACCATTCCGTCGACTCCGGGACGAAACGCCAAGCCAAAATCCCTAGCAGAACGGGAAAGGCCGCCGACAGAAACAGCCATCGCCAACTCGATGGCGTCACGGGCCAGATGCGTACTGCCTGCGACAACAGAAGAATTCCAGCATTCAGTCCCGCGCTCATCATACCGGCGATCTTCGCTTTCGACGTGCCAGGCCAAAGTTCGGCTACCAGCGTCATGCCGTTAGGCCAGACGCCACCTACCCCAAGCCCTACCAAGAAGCGGAGAATCAGCATCTGCTCTTGCGTCTGCACCCAAGCCCCAAGCCCAGCAAAAAGCGAATAGAAAAGAACGCTGATCGCAAGCGCTTTGGTGCGCCCGATCCAGTCCCCAAGCCATCCCAAAACGATGCCACCTACCGCCGCACCAAGCAGCAGGGATGCGGTAAACCATGCGAACCAGCGTCCTCCCTGAACCGAATCGTAGGCCGAGCCCATCAGAGACTGGGTGACGGAGAGCGATGCGACAGGCATCAAACCAAGTTCGATTCCATCGCAAACTAGCGAGAGAAATACGACCATCAAGGCGACCCACCGGCGGCGTGGCGTCAGAGTGTCCATGGTCCCCTGGCGACTGCTAGGTTCATGCATCGGTGGATCTATCCCTTCGGCGGTAGTATTCGCGTACGGCGCTGTTGTCCCACTGCCCCATCCCAGCATCCACTAGCGATTGCAGCATCTGACAGTGCACTTCAGTCAGAGGGATTTCCACTTGGCGATCGCTAGCCGTCTGCTGGATGATGCGGAGATCCTTCAGATGCTGCTCCAATTTCGCCTGCGTCTCATAATCCGACTCCACCATTTTTCGGCCCTTGGTTTCCATGACGCGAGACTGAGCGGCGCTGCCTTGAAAAACCTCTAGGGCCACCGCCGGATCGATTCCCATCGCAACGGCCAGTGCCAAGCCCTCCGCCAGCGCGGCGCGATTGAGTCCCAGTACCAAGTTGCTGGCCAGTTTCATGCGCGCGGCATCACCCGGTCGGTCGAGAAAGAAAACGGTCTTGGCAAGTATCTTCCAGAGATCATCGCAGCGATGAGCGATCTGTCGGTCTCCTCCTATGAGGATCGTCGCTTCGCCGCGCCGAGTCTGTTCGCTGGACCCCGAGACAGGAGCTTCTAGGTAATGCACCTGGAGACGGCTAAGCCTCTCCACAATCCCCGGTAATCGCTCGGGGTCTCCGGTTGTCGTATCGATGACGATGGCACCCGCTGGCCACTGCGAGCCAAACCGTTCGATCACCTCCTCCACCGCCGCGCTATCATACAGTGCCAACAGGATGCGATCTGACTCTGCTACCAAACCATCGTTCCATTTCGCCCCTGCCTCCAGCAATGCATCGGCGCGATCGCGGGTACGGTTCCATACCATCACCCTGTACCCTGCCTCGATCAACCTCCGGCCGATCGCGGTTCCCATCAATCCGGTGCCCAACACTGCGATCGAAGAAAGGTGCTCCATGATGCCCCTCTTGGGTTGGGAAATAATTCGACGAACGCTCCGATCGATCCCGCAGCAGAGCACCTTTTGGGAGCGTAGCACGAGCGGACCCTGCGTGCTAGCATGAAGCTTGAAACTACAATCCAGCCGTATCTTGTACCTCCCGATATTTCTGAGATGACCGACCTAATCCCTGTCGCGGAATCTCTTTCGCAGCACCTGTCGCTCTGGGCCATTCGCCTTGCATTCGTCCTCCTGTTTCTCTGCCTATGGCTGCAGATGGCAGGCCGGCGTGCAACTGATCGACCAGTTGCTAGGCTCTGGCTGTTTGGGGCAATCCTCGCACTGGCCCACAGCCTGGGTTCTCTTTGGTCTTTTCATGGTGGAAGCCAAGCGGCGGCGGTCGAGGCGACCGCCCGGCAGACAGAAGCACTCCTGGGATTCCGCTTTGGCGCGGGGCTCTATTTCAACTACCTGTTTGTCGGCCTGTGGGGGCTGGATGCGGTACTGAGATTGGTTTGCCCTGATCGCTACCACCGAATGCCCCGTTGGTATTTTCTAGGGCTGGCTTCGTTCATGGCGATGATCGCCTTTTCGGCGCTGGTGGTATTCAAAACCGGCTGGATCCGAGCGGCTGGAGGGATCGCGACCGGACTACTTGCCTATCGTTGGTGGCGCTGCCGAAGGGTGAAGGAAGCGGATCTGCCGAGCCACAGCGGAGTGACTAAGTCAGCCTCCTGACGGCTCGCCATTCGCCAGCGCCAGATGGTCGACGGGCGAAATGCCCTGGCCGAAGCGTCGTGACGAAGCAACCGCGTGCCAGACTCGATCGATCGCCTGACGGCAGATTTCGATAAGATCAGGATGCCCGAGCGCTAGCAAGCTGGCGATCGTGGCCGCCAGGGTGCATCCGCTTCCATGCTGGTTGCCCTCTTGGACCCATGGTGTCTCCAACACCACGGTCTCCTTACCGGCTTCCGCTAGCCAGTGCACCATCCGACCTCCGGCTCTCCCTACCTTGACCAGCAGTCGCTTCGCTCCCGCTTCATGCAACCGCTCCATGGCTCGCCTCATCCCCGCCAAATCCCCCACGTGCAGCTCCGCCAGTCGCTCCAGCTCATACCGATTGGGAGTAACCAGGAATGCTAGAGGAAGCAGCTCTTCCCTTAGTGCCTTCACGGCAGATGCATCGGCCAGTGGCGCTCCGTGCTTGCTGACCAGGACAGGATCGACGATCAAGGGAACCGTGCTGCCGGCCAGCCGATTGGCGATCGACCGAATCAGCATCTCCCCACCCAAGGCCCCCGTCTTGATCGCATGGGGGGGAATATCCGATAGCACGGCATCGATCTGCTGGAGCACCAGATCCTCCGCAAGAAGCTGGATGCGGGAAACCCCGCGCGTGTTCTGTACGGTGATCAACGTCACGGCGCTGGCGCCGTAGACCCCAAGCTGCTGAAAGGTCTTCAGATCGGCCTGCAGACCAGCTCCGCCGCTAGGATCAGATCCTGCGATCGTCAGCGCCACAGGGTGATTTGCTGCCATCAATTCACCAAACTGGTTCATCGATTCTCTTCCCTCTCACTTTGCTTGGTAGCGAAAGAAGCAGGATGCAGACCAAACATCCCATCATGGCCGCCGGATTCCAGCGGCTGCCATTCGATGACCAGGCCCTCACTTCGCGATCCACCAACGATTGCCCCCACCGCCCAATTGGCTATCTCCAAATCGTCTCGTCCACAGATAGCTGATCATGCCCCCGCTTCCGATCGCGCATACCAGAAAGCTCAGCCAGTTGGTTTCCATCAACCAGCTAGCACCGCTCGGTGTTGCCGTCTCGACGATCCGAACCAGCCAAAAGTCGCCAATGCCTAGAGAACGGCGATTGAGCGGCGCGCCGGGTCGAGGCGCGAGCAAGCCAAGAAGAGGCAACAACATTCCCAGAGAGAAGGCTGTCGACATTGCTGCATAGAGTACAAACCGATGCTTCGTCATCTGTGTTGGAAACTCGAGATGCCAGAGGGACGGACAGAGTCAATTGTTGCTTTTCTGGACAGGACGGTAGGGGTGGATCTGCGACAAGTAGGGAGTGGCACTGCGAGTCTGGATCCAAAGCTTGCCATGTCCCGTGAACTGGCAGACCAGGCCTTCCCCGCTGAAAAAGAGCCTCTTGAAACCACCTCCGCGAAGCCCTGGAAGAGTGCTGATGCGATACTGCAGCGTCTCCTCAAAGGCGACGACATAGCCGGTATCAACGTAATAGTCGTTGGTCACGTCGATTTCGAGGATGGCTCCATAGGAATTAAAGAACAGATCTCCTTGCCCTTGCGCCTTGAGCAACACAAGCCCCTCGCCGCTGAAAAAGCCTTTTGCCCCCTGCCAACTGGAAGCGATTTCGACGCCTGGTCCGTTGGCCAGAAAAGCGCCCCGCTGCAGACGCAAGCCGATTCCGTCCAGGCGATGGTGAAGGATATCGCCAAGATGTCCAGAAACCAGCACCAGTTCCCCTGGCTGATCCTGCGCGGAGAAGGTGTTGACGATGAAGCTTTCCCCAGCCAACATCCGGCCGATCGAACGCAAGGCACCGCCTGCAACACCCGATTTCATCTGGATGCTGGGGGACATGCAAGCCATCGCTGAAGGCTCCACCAAGATCTTCTGCCCTGGTTGAAGCATCACCTCCAGCGTCGCAAAGTCGGGCCGGTTTTTGATATCGAACGAGATCTCATCCATCGTGATCGCTCCAGCAAGCCAAATCCGCTGACCAAACCATCCTAGACTATCCTGGCATCCTAACTCTTGAAACCAATCAACCGCGCCGAGGCCGCAGCATAGGACTTAGCATGTAGCCCAGGGTGGAGAACTGATGACTCTGACAGTACACCGTCCCCTTGCCACGAAACCGACACACAATTCCTTCGCCACCCAGAAAGCTCTGCAACCACGTGCTGCTGGCTTTGCTCAATTCAAATTGCAGTGTTTCATCGAAGGCGACAATATGCCCAGTATCGACGACGTACTCGCCATCGACATCGACGGAATAGATCGCCCCATAACTGCTCAGGTAAAGATCTCCAGATCCGGTGCACTTGATCCAGAAAAGCGACTCTCCGCTGAGCAGAGCTTTGGCGAAGCCCTGCCATGAGGTATCCAGCTGGACATCGCGAGTGGATGCCAGCCAGCTTCCTGCCTGAACGATCAAGCTTCCAGCGACCAGGGGATGATGCAGGACATCGCCCAGCAATTCTGGCCCCAGCAACAAACTCTGCCCCGACTGCTGTGCCGTGAAATGATTCAGGAAGAAACTTTCGCCGGCTAGCATCCGCCGAAGTCCGCTGAACACTCCACCGCCACCTCGCGTTCGCGTCGTTGTCTCGACAGTCATTCCCTGGCTCATCGCAATCATCGATCCCGCTTCGCAGGTGATCTGCTCACCGGTTTCCATCCAAAACCGGACGACGCTGGCCGCTGGGCGACAGAGGACTTCATGCTTCATGGTGCGTTATCGATCCAAATACAGGTCGTTTCGTAATAAGCTTCAAGCGTACAGGTGACTGTTCGTCCAGGCCGCCAGCCCGGAGAGCGAACGCGATTGAAGGTAGATGCGTCCACGGCCACGCATGCGACTGACCAACCCTTCTCCGCCCATGAGCGTGGAGAAGATGCCGCCGGAGGCACCGACGTGAAGCGACAGTGTGGGGTCGTATGCGACTAGGTGCCCGCTATCGACAACGTAGTGTCCATCGACTTCACGGCTGAAGATGGCACCATAGGCACCAAACCAGACGCGACCGACTCCCTGCACCTTCAAACGAAACAACCCTTCCGCACCGATCCAACTAGCAAAGCCCGCCCACGACACCGATAGACGAACGGTCGGTTCACAGGCAAGAAACGCACCTGGCTGGAGGAACAAACTTTGTCCCTGAAGGTCGACACAGGCGATGTCTCCAGGAACAGGCTGGGTTAGAACGATGTGCCCGGGCGCGGTTGCGACGAAGTCGTTGACAAACAACGACTCACCTCCCGCAACGCGTCGTGCGATCGCGCCGAAAAAGCCGCCGTTCCAGCGAGCCTGCATCGAAACCGATGGGTCCATCGACGCCATCGCCCCCGCCTCGGCCACCATGCGATCTCCTGGATTCATCCGCACCATCAGATGCGCGAACGAAGGACGATTGCAAATCTGTACTTCCATCAGCTCTCTCCTTCTGGCTCCTTTGTTTCCAGCAGATTCCCCTCGGGGACAGATTCCGAATCCCCGGTTACTTTCTTGCGAATCGCTTCGTAGTCGACCTCCATTGGCTTGTAGGTCTTTGGTGGAAGCGTTGATTTGAATCGTCGAATCGACTCCGCCCTGTCTTCGTCCCCTGGATGGGTGCTGATCCAGGTCGGGATCTTGGGCATGTCGCCTCGCTCCTGATGGATCAACAGAAAAAACTCCGCCATCGCCTCGGGATCGATCCCGGCTTCATGAAGCATCCTGGCACCCTCCAGATCCGCCTCCCGCTCTGCCACACGGCTGTAGCTGGTCAGGACCGATTGCTGAGCCAGTTGAGCCCCCAGGGCAACTAAACCTGCAGCATCTCCCATCAGCAATTGAACAGCAGCGATCACCCCCATCGACTGGCCAACACGCATCAGACCATGGCGCAACGTCGCGTGTGCCATTTCATGAGCCAGCACGCCAGCGACCTGATCGGCCGAATGCGCCAATTCCAGCAGGCCGGTGTAGACCACCATCTGCCCACCCGGAAGTGCAAATGCATTGGGCTGAGGATCGTCGACAACGCGAACCTGGAAGTCGAGCCCCTGCAGCGCTGCTTACGGCTTTAATCTCTCCACCACCTGCTCCACCAACTTCTGTGCCGCATGGTCCTTGGGCAGCCCCTGACCAATCGGAATCGACTGGGATGCCATCTGGCCAATCGATCGATCGACGCTGACCGGAAGGGATTTGACCGCCAACTTGGCTGCCCCCAACAAGCCATAGTAAAGCACCGGCAGAAGGATGGCGCATCCCAGGAAAAGCGACCCGAGTGCGAAAATCGTCGATCGTCGCCTTCGCGCACGAAGATCGTACATCGTCCGAAACGACTCGATCAGAGTGGGATGCCCCAGCCGCTGCAGATCCTTCAAAAACCCGGGAGCTTCAGAAAAGACAACCTCGTCACTAAGTCGACTGCGAAGGAGAACCATCCGTCCGGATGCACCTCCCACATCGACCGAAACATCCTCCCAGCGAATCAACCGTTCTTGAGCCGAATCGCCAGCGATCGCGATCCGCACTCCAGCGGTCCGCAAGTCCAGCCTCGCCATCGCTCGGCTTCCGGGAAGATCTCCTGAGAAAATCCCACCCTCATATCCACCACTGGATGGCCTCAACTCCATACAACGGTGCTCCTCTGGATCGCCCTGGAATTTGGCTGCGCCTCTTGAACCCCTCGCCAGTAGAATACCAGATTCGGAACGCTGGCATTCACCGCTTGGCCGCCAAAAAATCACCATGCCATGCGCCACCGACCAGCCACGTCGTGGCATGGCTCTGTTTTGACCGTTTTTTTGTGCTCCTGCTCGTCCTCCTACTCCTGCTTCTGCTCGAAAGGAACGTTTGGTTCTGGTGTGTTCGCGGTCGAATCGACCGGGCTAGCAGGTGTCGCAAAGAGTCTCAGGGCCATGCCCGTCAGCAAGTCGTTTGGCCCACGACCGGCTCACACACCCTACGGGGCTCCTACTCCTACTCCTGCTCGATCGATCATGCGTTTGTGTCCTGCCGTTGTGGTCAACGCGCTGCTCAAAAGGGGAATTGGCAATTGGATGCGGAAGAGTTCATCCTCACGCCACCGGTTCGATGACGAACGCGAGCAGGCTGCGCCACAGCGGACTGAGCACAAGCACGATGGGCCCGATCGATGATCGGCCGGAACATGGCATTCGACCACCCGCGTCGTTCCATCCGGCACAGCCCCACTCCATGGACCGCCAATCGGTCGCGCAACGTCGCCGGATCGCCACGGGCGATGGTTTTTATTGGAAATTCCCCGATGGCCGAAGCATCATAAAATGGTTTCCTGCCAGAATGATTCCGGCGGAAAGTATCACGGGATAGGGAGTCAACGACGATGCGGGATGCGACTGCAAAATTCAATGGGTTGCTTGTGGCTTGCGTGATCGCAGGATTTTCCTCGATCTCCATCACTGCGGCTCCTCTGTTGGCTCAACAGGTAGAACTCGCAGCACCTGAAGATGGGGAACCACCCAGCCCGCCCGTGCGAAGCGTCCCGTCACGCCGACCGGTGAAGGAGAAGATTCCAATCCATCACCTGGGAGCCACCGACAGCCCGTCCCTTCCTGGACAACCCTGGAAGATCCATGATCGCTATCGCCCCCGCCCCAAGGTAGTCCAACCGGGCGAAACCCCCGATGCACCTCCCTCCGATGCCACCATCCTTTTTGATGGCCAAGGGCTGGATGCATGGTGCCATCATGGCGAAGAAGATCTCTGGTACGTTCCGATGTGGCTGGTGGAAGAGGACCAGCTGGTTGTTGAGCCACACACAGGCAGCCTCTACACGATCGACAGCTTTGGTTCTTGCCAACTGCACCTGGAATGGTTGATCCCGGAAGGAACAAAGGGGAACAGCCAGGGGCGAGGCAACAGCGGAATCAAATTCATGGAGCTGTACGAGGTACAGATCCTCGATTCCTTCTCCAATCGCACCTATGCCGACGGACAGGCAGGGGCGATCTACGGCCAGTACCCACCGCTGGTCAATGCGGTCAAGCCGCAGGGAGACTGGCAGGTGTACGATATCTTTTTTGAGGCACCGAAGTTCGAACAAGAGGAACTGGTGCGGCCCGCCTACCTGACCGTCGTGCTTAATGGCGTGCTGGTTCAGAACCATCGCCAACTGGCTGGCCCCACAGGTGCCCGAGCCCCTGTCTATCGCCCGGGTACCCCGGCAGCTCCAATCATGCTGCAGGATCATGGAAATCGGATTCGATTTCGAAACATCTGGGTTCGCGATCTTCCAGACGATGCATCCAATCGATGAACCGGCAACAGGCTGCGCCCATGCACCTCCGGGCTTAGAACAGCCCCCGAACCGTCGCTCAAGCCGCTCTGCCTTGCCTCAACCTCGGCTTGTAGAGCACTTCCTCTTTCTGGCTAGGTAAAGCTTGATCTTGCGATGCACCGGCCGAAGGATTCGCGGACACCGCCGAAGAAGGTCCGACGGCAACACGCGACAGATGCACGTCGAGCTGCGGAAATGGGATCGCGATGCCTGACCGATCCAGGTGCTTTTTGATTTGCATGATCAACTGGTCACGAACCCGGGGAATGTGACTGGTCTCCGTCCAAACTCGAACCTGCCAGTCGACACTGCTGGCCCCCAGGCCCACCAGAAGAACCTGACTGGGCTGATCGCCTGCAGGACACCCAAGATCGGCCAACGATTCAACGGCACTCTGCAGGGCAGCCCGAGTCGCATCGATCGAGCTGGAGTACGCTACCCCGACCGGCACTTCGACCCGTCGATATCGATGATGCGTCATGTTCTCGATCGTCGCCGCAGTAATCGAATGATTGGGTACGACGATCCGACGATTGTCCAGTGTATCGAGGGTGGTATTGAACAGATCGATCTCTTCGACTCGCCCCGTATTGCCGCCCACCACCACCACGTCGCCGACTCGAAACGGTCGGAAGAAAAGTATCATCAATCCTGCGGCGACATTGCTGAGCGTCCCCTGGAATGCCAGACCGATCGCCAGACCTGCCGAACCGATGATGGCAGCAAAGGTATTGATGTTGACGCCGAAGGACCCTGCGATTCCAAGAATCGCGCAGGCCAGCCAGCCATAGAAAACCAGCCGACCAACGAAGCGACCCAGCGTCTCGTCAATCCGAGAGCGGATGGGGCGCGCGATCCAGCCAGCAACCAGCTTGGCCACAAAGAAATTCAGCAGCAGCACCACGAGCGCCCCGAGAACCCAGGGAGTCCAGTGCTGAAGCCATTGAGCAACCGTCTGCCAATTGAGCTGATCCATCGGGATAGTTTCCTGCCAATTCGAAGATCGATCCGCGTCAGGGGGGCATACCAAATCGATGCCGGTAGCAAAAGAGCGATTCCTCCTGGCCCCCCTGGCAGGCAAGGAATCTCCCTGGATCTGGCTGCAATCGCAGGACAAAAGCCCCTCCACATCGCCCCCCCAACCAGCATGGCTTACAATGACCCTTTCAGAGATCTGCATTCGCGAAGCCAACAAAGGGAGAATCGTGATGGGGCGAATCCGCCTTGCCTGCATGCCATGGATGATTGGCCTAGCCGCTTTGGTGGTTGGCTCACCTTGCAATGCTGGAGAACCATCCGAACCAGTGGAGGTCTCTTCGCGAGCGATGGAGATCCATCGAAGAAGCTACGTATGGGACGGCCACAACGATCTTCCTTGGGCGGTGCGAGAGAAAACCGGTAGAGGATTCGAGGAGATCGATATCTCGAAGACTCAACCCGAACTGCATACCGATATCCATCGGCTAAGGGCCGGGAACGTGGGGGCTCAATTCTGGTCGGTCTATGTCCCGGCCGACACAATCGCTCAGGGGAACGCCTTCCAGACAACGATGGAACAGATCGACCTCGTCCATCAGATGATCGCCAAGTACCCCGATACGTTCGAGCTGGCCCTCAATGCAACCGATGTCAAACGAATCCAGGCCAAAGGAAAAATCGCTTCTCTGATCGGGATGGAAGGTGGCCACTCGATCGAAGACTCCCTATCCAAGCTACGGCAAATGCACCAGCGTGGGGCTCGTTACATGACGCTCACCCACAGCGATACGCTTCAATGGGCCGATGCAGCAACCGATACCGCTCGCAGTGGCGGCCTCTCTCCCTTCGGCGAGGAAGTCGTTCGCGAGATGAATCGATTGGGGATGCTGGTCGATCTCAGCCATGTTTCCCCAGAGACCATGGAGGACGCACTGCGAGTCAGTCAGGCCCCAGTCATCTTCTCTCACTCCAGTGCTCGCGCGATCGCCGATCACCCGAGGAATGTACCCGATGCCATCCTGAAACAACTCCCTGCCAATGGAGGTGTGGTGCTGATCAATTTCTTCTCCGGCTTTGTTGTCCCCGAATCGGCAAGGATCATGTCGCAGATGTTTGAAGTGCGACGCAATCTGAAGGAACAGTTCGGCAAGGATGAAGAAGGGTTTACCAAGGCCTATCGCAAATGGCAGGCGGAACACCCCTATCCGCAGGGAGAAGTGGCTATCGTGATGGACCACATCGACCATGTCGTTCGCACCGCGGGAATCGATCACGTCGGCTTGGGATCCGATTTCGATGGCATCTCGCGAGCCCCACGGGGGCTGGAGGATGTTTCCTGCTACCCGGTGCTCACCGAACTGATGCTGCAACGGGGCTATGATGAAACTGCCATCCACAAGGTGCTCTCAGGCAATCTGATGCGTGTGATGGAGCGATCGGATGAAGTCGCCAACAATCTGTCCAAGTGACGATCGCTGCAAGTATCCACCACGAACCGACCACACACCAATGATCGCCACAGCTCTTCTTTCCTCGCGCCTCTTACTCTTGTGACAGAACGCTTACGGAACAAGCAGTCGATCTCCGAAGGCATCGATCGACCGAACCAGCCAAGTGAGGTCTGCCGGCGAATTCAGAAACAAATGGTCGCTGTCCAGCAGCGTCAAAAGGCTGACTGCGGCAGGTGGAACCCCGGATGCGTCCCGCTGCGTTAGAAGTCCATAGAGTCGCAGGGCGTGATGAAACCCCAAGGTTTCGTCCCTAGGACTATGAACCACCAACACCGGCATGCGAATCTCTGCGACGCGGGCAGGAAGATCGTGCGATCGAAAGTCGGCGATCATCTCCCGCGTCACCATCCAGTCGCGTCCCCCGATGTTGACCTCGCCACGCCCCTCCGATGCGATCCGAGGATTCTTTCGCAACATCAGATCCGCCAGATGCCCCGTATCGCTGGGCGCCGCGATCGAGACAACACCACGTACGCCCGATAACTCCTGCGCCATGGCAAGCGTCGCAGCACCTCCGAAACTATGCCCCATCAGCAACACGGGAGCCTGGTGATGCGTCGCCAGGAATTGATGAGCTGCCTGCAGATCGATCAAATTCGTGCTGAAATTGGTTGTCGCAAAGTCCCCTTCGCTCTCACCCAAACCTGCAAAATCGTAACGCAAAACTCCCCACCCGTGCTCCGCCAGATTGCGGCTGATCCGGACGATTGCTTTGAGGTCTTTCGAACAGGTGAAGCAGTGGGAAAAGAGGCAGTAGGCTTTAGGTTGCCCCTGCGGCGAATCGATAATTCCCGCCAAGCGGCGTCCCTCGGAACCGCTGAACCAAACCCGCTCACTGCGTCGCAATAGCTCCATCGACCGACACTCCTCAAGGCAGAATCTTTCCAGGATGAATCATGTAGGCATCCATCCATTCCCGTCGTCATCGTACTCGTAAAATCTCCCATCACGACTCAGCGGACCGGCACCTGGACTCGATGCGAAGTCTACTTCATACCTTCCCCGAGGCAAGAATAGGTCATTGCTTACCCTCTCTCAGGAAGGGTCTCTGAGAAGGAACGAAGAAGCGGCGAAGGAGACACCGTATCAACCCATGGTGAAGTCCACCATGGATGGCGATGAAGCAAACGACCCTCCCCGTTCGACCCTCGCGACCTTCCCAGAGCAGGGCAAGATCTATCTTCTACCCTTCATCTGGTAAAGGGACGTCTCTTTTTACCCTCCCTCAGTGAGGTTGAGATCAGACGCCTAGCGATCCGGTGTAGCGATGGGCCGTCGGATGTGGAGCTTTCCGCATCGAGACGAGTAGCGGACGATCATTCCGTGGCGCTGGTGAACTTCATCTGCCCCTGCAGAAAGGCATCGGCCATCGCTTTTGGAACATCCGCTTCGGCCAGAATCAGATTGGCTCGATTCTCTGCAACCTTAGCCTTCATCGCCTGCTCGGTCGCAATCGCCTCCGCGCGACGCTGCTCCGCCTCCGCACGCGCCACGCGCGTATCCGCTTCCGCCTGATCGGCTCGAAGTCTCGCTCCAATGTTCTCGCCAACATCGATGTCTGCGATATCAATCGAAACGATCTGGAATGCCGTCTGAGCGTCCAGGCCACGCTGCAACACGGTCCGCGAAATGACGTCGGGGTTCTCAAGAACGACTTTGTGATCCAGCGAGGAACCGATGGAGCTGATGATACTTTCGCCAACACGTGCGATGATGGTCTCTTCCGTTGCACCTCCAATGAGCTGCTCCAGATTGGTGCGTACGGTCACGCGCGTTCGCACCCGAAGTTCGACTCCATCCTTGGCGATAGCACTTAGCGTTGTCTTGCCGCTGCGCTTGGGGTCGGGACAGTCGATCACTTTGGGATGGACACTGGTTCGAACGGCATCCAGCACATCGCGTCCTGCTAAATCGATCGCTGCGGCACGATCAAAATCCAGATCGATCCCAGCGCGGTTGGCAGCGATGATCGCCTGAACCACGTTCATGACGTTTCCACCAGCCAAATAGTGCGCTTCCAGCCGCTGGGTTGAAATCCCATTCTTGCGGTTGATATCGAGGCCAGACTGAGCTGCCATGATTTTCGCGTTGACGATCGTGTGCATCCGGACCTGCCGGAAATACATCCCGGCAAGGCTGCGGAGCGAAACATCCGCTCGCGACATGTAAGCTTGAAACCAAAGCTTGCCAAAGGCGACCAAGAGGATGACGAAGATGACGGCGAAGATGGCCAGGAAGATCAGCAGCCCAATCTGCACCAACCTCCAAAAGGTCCAGCCTCCGCCCACTTGCGCGAGAATCAGGAAACAAGCCGAGTTGATCGGATCCAAACCCGGATAGCCTGCCATCTTGAAATCTCCACGAAGGTACTAACGGTTCGACCGATCTATCATAGTCCTCAGCAAGCAACTCGCCACACCCAACGGTTCGACGTTAGCAAGAAGTATCAACAACAACAGCCACCATCCCCCGAAAGGCATGGTGGCTGACGGAATTGCGTTCGAATTGGAAAGATCAGCAACTACTGGAGTTCGGCCTTGGTGGTCGAGTTTCCAGCAGTGCTAGTTTCCCCATCGGCACCGGTGGTTGTGGTCGTCGAGTCAGCCCCCGGCTTTGGGGGCACGACATCGGGAGCGACCGGAGTGGTGCTTCCACCCTGACCGCCACAGCCAGCAATCACGACGGCACACAACATCAAAGCAACGAATTTTTTCATAGGGACCTTCTTTCCAACAGATGGTTAAAAAAAAGGCCTGGTGCCGCAGTGGCACCAGGCCTATCGATATCCACTCAATCGACCAAAGCCTACTCTTCCAGATCCGAGGTTAGTTCCCCGTCGGCGATACCGCCGAGACTGTACCACAGACCTTCTCGCATGTTCAGGGTCAGACCGCGGACCGAACCGTCGCAGAAGGTGAACTGGATGATCCCGCCTGGGTGCATGCTGCTAAAGCGGCGTGGCTCGCGGAACGAAATGTGGCTGGTCCAATCGGTCGCCGGGGCGGCCGGATTACCACGCATCCAGTGGGTGATTTCACCACCGGCGCACATCCACATGATCGAGGCGATACGACCAACAGGCTTCTTCCCGTCAGTCCACCAGCCGGTGACTTCACCGAAGAGGATCGAGCTGGAGGTACCGTCGGTGATGTCACGTATCTTGGTCTTGCCACGAATTGGCAAAGCACCGGCCCAAACGTCCAAACCAACATGGCCGGTCTTGTCGCGGCGACCCGAGCAACCGATGTAGTTGGTCTTACCGAGCGTACGGTGCCAGCCAGCGTTCGGAGTTCCTTCATACCAGAACGTAGTTCCGGGAGCCGAGGCCTGGTTTCCGTTCCAAACGGTCTGGATCAACATCACGGTGTACTGAATGCCAGAGTCGGCGTTGTCC
>JBJSWM010000958.1:0-1023 GCA_046085865.1 Pirellulaceae bacterium | reverse complement strand
GGGAGAGTGTTCCCTGCGATTTGGGGTCGATACTTCCGTGCCAAGCTTTTCCGGAATCATCCCAGACCCAGACGTTTTCCCAGCGATCCTCTGTGGGGTTTTTCAGGATCATGTTGCCCTGAGGATCCAAGGTAGGATGGCGCCAACCTGTCCACTCCACCGGTTGCTTTCGATACAGTGACACGACATTTCTTGTCGGGATCGCGCCGAGGACGCGTTGACCTTTCCCTTCCTCACGGATCCACTTCCCGCGCCAGACGTTGTAGTCCTGCGGGTATTCAAGGATCGCATCCTCGGGCAAATCGATCCCACCACTGGGCGGCATCGGGCAGAAAACGGTCTCGCAGGCTGTGCTGAAGGCAGCGCCTCGCTGCGGGTCAGCAAACGTCACCGAAGCTCGACGAATCCGATTGCTGAGGCCTTCATAGCCCAGAGCATAGACGACGATCATCGAGGTGAACAAAAGGGAAATCAGGGGAAGGACGACAAGAAGCCAGTATGGTTTCTGGGTGCGACTGGTGCGAATCGCAAGCCAGGGCCCGATGAGGCCTGCAAAAATCCCGATGAATCCAGCGAAGCCTAGGACTGGAATCTGTCCCACGCCGGGAATCAGCCAGTCGACCGGTGCCGGCGCTTCAAATCGCTCCAGTATCGAATTGATATTGCTGCGTCCGTTGATCAGTTTTGGGTTAGTCTGGTTAATCATTTGGTCTGCTTCTCCCCAAAGTCGATCGGAGGCATCGATCGAATCCGATCGTGTCGGCCCCGAAGGATCGGTGGGCGCGGGTAGCCATGCGATAGAACCGATACCGATCGACTGCCACCGGCTGGTTGGGTCGGCTGGGGGAGCAACTCCGAATAATTGATGCATCTCCTCGTCGCTTGCGCCCAGAAATAGGCAACGTCCTCCGGACAGAATCCAGTGTCGCACCGCTTTCTGCTGAAGGTCGTCGAGCGTCGCCCAGGAGGACAGCGGAAGGACGACAAGAAGCCAGTATGGTTTCTGGGTGCGACTGGTGCGAA